>JBEAUF010000295.1:0-11087 GCA_041161565.1 Planctomycetota bacterium
GAACCGGAGCCCCCACGGCGGGTCGTGCCCCCCGAACTGCCCCCAGCACCAGCTCCCGTGCCTGAGCCGCCACCAGTTCCCAGGACCGAGCCCATGCCGGTGCCGCCGGCCGAACCTCAGCGAACACAGAATTCAGGCAGCCCCTCCGACACACAGCCCGCTCGCCCATCACTGCCCTCAGTGCTGGTGGAAGATCCGCCGATGCCAGTTCCCCAGGTGCCGACAGATCCGACGGTACCTCCGGTGACCGAACCAGTGCCGGCTGTGCCCAAAGTGCCACCTGTGCCACAAAACTCCGCAGGGGCTGACGCCACCAGAACCCCCGCATCACCCAAATCCGGCAAGTCGTCGACTAAGTCCAGGTCAAAGTCCGCGTCCCCACGACAGTCCACGACGACGCCACGCACCACCGAAGACGACGCGGTTCTCGAAGAACGCCTCCGCCAGTCGGCAGAACGGATGCGGGCCAACGGCCAGAAGACAAGCGAAGCGAAGACAGATTCCGCCCAGCCCGAAGCAGCGGGTGCGGGTGATGATGTGACCGATCCACCACTGTGGCCCAAACGGTTCGGCGGTTCGCCGCCTGTGGGTGAACCGGTTGTGGATCCGCTGCCGGAGACAGATTCGGACGCACAGACAACTCCCGCCGGTCCGCCACCGGCTCCCCCTGCCCCGGCTCCAAAACCCGCACCTGCCCCAATACCTGATGTACCCGCTGACGCTCCGGCGCCAATTCCGGGCCTGCCACCAACGATCGACCTCGACGACGAAATTCCACGCCCTCCACGGAACCCCCCGGCAAGCCCTTCACCGACAAGTTACCGCCCACGGCGTGGGCGAAGTATCTAGGCGAAAGAGCAGCAACGCCCGGCCGCCTGACCTGAGCGGACGGGCGGAACCCGGACGCTGCGCGTGCGACACATCCGGTGCGGCGCCGTCAGCCGCCGCACCCGAATCCCGTTGAGCCGTGAGCAGCGGGTGGCCCAGCAGAGCCCCCCTGAGCGGGCGGGCGGAAGCCCCCGGTTGCGTTTCAGCACCCTGGTGCCCACCCCTGCCGGCAGCGGCGGGCTGCGCGTTGCCAGCGCTCTTTACCCGCGGGCTTCCGCCCGGCGGCTCATGTGTGGCGGAAGCCCCCGGTTGCGATTCCGGCACCCGTGTGCCCACCCCGCCTGCAGCGGCGGGCTGCGCGTTGCCAACGCTCTTTACCCGCGGGCTTCCGCCCAATGGCATTAGCCTTCTGGTGTTTCGCATGCCTGGGAGGACTCGCTCTCCGTTGAAACGCCTCGACCCAATCATGCAAGGCGTGCGGTCGATGTCAATCGGCCGGTAACACCCTGGTGTGCTCCTGCTGCGCCGCTGCCCGCGCGGTTACGGACCGTTACCGGGGGATTGACATCCCCCGCTCGCCTTTCTCACTTTTTTGCGGCGATTGAGAGAAAGCCAACGCCATTGGGCTTCCGCCCGGCGGCTCATGTGTGGCGGAAACCCTGGTTGCGATTCCGGTACCCTGGTGCCCACGCCGCCCGCGGCGTCAGCAGCGCGTTGCCGGGGCTGTTTACCCGCAGGCTGCCGCCAGGCGGCTCATCGCGTTTTCTCACTTCTCACTTCCTTCTCCTCTCTACTTTCTACGCTCCCCCCTCTCGCGCAGCGTTCTTTACCCGCAGGCTGCCGCCAGGCGGCTCATACGTGGCGGAAACCCTGGTTGCGATTCGCACCCTGATACGCAACCCGGCCCGCGGCTTCAACAGCGCGTTGCCAGGGCTCTTTACCCGCGGGCTTCCGCCCGGCGGTTCATCGCGGTTTTACTGCTCACTTCCCTCCCGTTTCTACTCTCCTCTCTCTCCGCGCCCTGCAGACGACTCAGGGATGACTTTAAGTATCTGCAGCGCCTGCTGGAGGTTTTCAACGGTGGTGAAGGTGTGTGCATGGATGCCGAGCGTGCGGGCGTGGGCGGTGTAGGTTTCGATGTCGTCGGTATAGAAGCATTCTTCCGGGGGGCAGCCGGCTTTTTCGAGCGCCGCGTGGAAGATTCGCGGATCGGGTTTCATGGCCCCGACGCTGAATGAGGTGACGCGTTCGTGCATGAAGCTGAGCACGGGGAAGTTGCGTTCGATGAATTCGATGTGGGTGATGCTGGTGTTGGAGAGGAGTACGAGTCGGAGTCCGGCGTCACGGAGCTGCTGAAGGAGGGGGACAATGGGTGCATTCAGCTGAAAGATGTCTGCGGCGGCATGGCAGACGGAATCGTGGCTGAGGGCGCGGCCGGCGCGGCGGGAGAGTTCGCTGCAGAAATCGGCCTCCGTGCGTTCTCCGCGTTCCATGAACCACTGCCACTGGTGGTCGAACAGGAACCTGCGGATCTCGTCTTCCGGAAGCCCGGAGACATGTGCGAGGTTGCGGCACATGAGGTCGTGGGAGAAGTGCACCAGCACGTTTCCCATATCGAAAAAGCAGGTACGAACAGGCATGTTGACAACTCGGGCAGTCAAACTGGGTGGCAGGCGCTGTTGAAAACAGCTGGTGTCGGGCGGCGACCGGCACGTGCGGGAGGCTGCGTTTTAGCAGGAATATTCGGAAAAGACAGAACAACCGAGCTGTTCCGGCGGTTACGAATTCTGCTTTCCGGGTGCGAAAGCGGAGCCCTGCGGTGACTCCGGCGGCTGCAACGAGTATACTCCTGACGCCGCAGGCCGCGGCTGTTTTCCGGATCACCGGCCTGTTGCCCGGGCATTCTCCGCAATGTTCGTGCTTTTTCGGACTCGTTCCACGCAAATCACCATTTCCCCAACTCACCTCCCCATGGCCGACACTCGCAATTTATTCAACAAAGTCTGGGACCTGCACACCGTTCGACAGCTGCCCGGCGGGCAGACTCAGTTGTTCATCGGTCTGCATTTGATTCATGAGGTGACCAGTCCTCAGGCGTTCGAAATTCTGCGGGACCGGGGTTTGAAGGTGGCATGGCCGCAGCGCACGATCGCCACGGTGGACCACATTGTTCCCACCGCCGTGCAAACTCGCCCGTTCCTCGATGATCTGGCCGAGCAGATGATGTCGGCGATCGAGCAGAACTGCGCCGAATTCGGCGTTACGCTGCTCAATCTGTCCGACGATCGCCAGGGCATCGTGCATGTGGTCGGTCCCGAACAGGGCTTGACGCAGCCAGGAATGACCATTGTCTGCGGCGACAGTCACACCAGCACTCACGGGGCATTCGGCAGCATTGCACTCGGAATTGGCACCAGCAACGTGGCCGAGGTACTGGCCACCCAGACCATGTTTCTCAGCCGCCCGAAAGTACGGCGAGTGGTGGTCAACGGGGATTTGGCCCCGGGTGTCTACGCCAAGGATGTGATTCTGCACATCATTCAGAAACTGGGAGTGCAGGGAGGTGTCGGTTACGCGTACGAATTTGCCGGTACCACCTTCGACAGGATGTCGATGGAAGAGCGGATGACGGTCTGCAACATGAGCATCGAGGGTGGTGCGCGGTGCGGATACATCAATCCGGACCAGAAAACAGTCGACTACCTGCGTGGTCGTCCGTGTGCACCGCAGGGTGCTGAATTTGACAAAGCAGCTGCCTGGTGGCTGAGCCTGGCGTCCGGACCTGAGGCGCAGTTCGACGATGAGGTGGTGTTCGACGCCGCGGACATTGAGCCCACCGTGACCTGGGGCATTACTCCAGCCCAGTCCGTAGGTGTCAGTCAGGCCCTGCCGCGGCTGGCTGAAGTAGCCGCCGGCGAACAGAAACTCATCCGCGAAGCTCTTGATTTCATGGGGCTCAGCGAAGGCCAGCCCATCCGCGGGACACGGATCGACGTGGCCTTTATCGGATCCTGCACCAATTCGCGTATTTCCGATTTGCGTGAAGCTGCGCGGGTGGTCAAAGGCCACAAAGTGGCATCGCACGTCCGGGCGATTGTGGTCCCCGGCTCACAGCTGGTCCGCAAACAGGCGATGGCAGAGGGTCTGGACCGGATCTTCGAGGAAGCTGGTTTCGAGTGGCGCGGTGCCGGATGTTCGATGTGCCTCGCCATGAATCCGGATAAGTTGCAGGGGCGTGAAGTCTGCGCCTCGTCCTCCAATCGAAATTTCAAGGGGCGACAGGGCAGTCCAACAGGTCGCACACTGCTCATGAGCCCGGCAATGGTGGCAGCAGCAGCCGTTTCCGGCTGCGTGACCGATTTGCGTCAGCTTAACGCCCGCTGAAACGCGGTTTTCGTGCCGGCAGCCGCGCCGGTCGCACACCAGAGGCCGACGGCGAATCGGCATTGGACTCACTGGACGTCACCAGGCGAAACCCGCCACCACGAAATTTAGCGGCGATGTTCGGGGGCATCGTCCACGTGCGAACGGCATCGCCTTCACGTGTGGGCTGCAGCAATTCGGGGGCTGCTGTCGCGGGCGCTTGAGGAGCCGCGGGGCTGGCGGGCGCAGTCCGGACCGCCCCCGCCGAGGCGGTCAGGGGTCGCATGCGCAGCGGCTGCTGCGGAGGGATGGGAATGACGATTACCGAAACATCGGGACCGCCCGCCGAATTGTGTGCTGTTGTTTCGGGTGTGCTGTCTGCTGACAGACTGGACGTGAGATCCCATGCGGTGCAGTTTCCGCCCAGAGCGGTGGCCGCGTATTCAGCCGCGGGGAATGGCAGAACGACAGCGACGACGGCCGGTGCGAGTCGCGGACCGGACACGAGTGCCATGCCAGCCTCGGGAAAGGCCCAGTCATCGGCATGCAGGTGCAGACGTGCCGGGTTTGCGTATTCGGTCCGGAGGCCTGCCGGCTTGTGAGCGTCCGCAGCCGGGGGTTGAGCTGGACTGAATTTGGCGAGGGCAGCGATTTGTTGATCGAGACTATCCTCGATTTGCAGCAGGGAGTGATTCGCGGGTGTCAGGGAAGACTGCGAGTCCGCGACCGGGAGGGGGAGGCCGCATGAAGCGTGCGCGGGGCTGCAGCGAAATGACACAGTATAAACGGCAGGGATTGACGAATGCAGTCGGACTTCGGCGTGGGCGGCTGTGGCGAGCAGTGAGTGGACGGCGGGCAGCAGCAGCAGCAGCACTGCGGTGGCGGGAGAGCAGTGTTGGTGTTTGAGCAGCCTGGTCATGGTGCAACGGATCTATGGCCTGGACAACTTGCGCCGGTCATACCCAAAAGGCAACGAATGTTTCCATTCTCCATCTTCCCTGAGCGTAATTTTGTTACCAGATTGACTCATTTGACTTTTGAGGAAAACAGCATTGTGGGAAGTCTGGAGGTGGGTTTGCACGGGTTGTAGTGGCTGTAGGATTTATGAATTTCCCGGAATTCGGCAGGAAAATCGGTTTCCGCTGGCTTTCCCTTTGAGAGCAGTTGCCGGAGGTGGGTAATCTGCAGGACTTGAGATGAACGCCAGGTGGGCAGGTTCGAAAGGGGAATGGGATGCCCCGCTGTGTAACAGCTTGTATGGGGCCCGCTTTTCAAGGTTGCTGCAATGTTGCGGTTGCTGACACAAATCTGCGGTTGCGTGATCATCACCGTTTTTGTTCTGCCCGGCTTTTCATCCCTGCAGGCTGGTGTCTGCGGTGTATCTTCCTACGCCTGCTGCCCGCCTCCGGCATGTGCTGCAGCGTCCTGTTACACAGCCTGCAGAGTGACTACGGAAACCTGCATGCAAACCGTCTGCGAGACGGTGTGGGAACCACAGGAATATCAGACAAAACGCACGGTCTACGAAAACGTCTGGGAAGACGTGCAGCAAACCTGCTACCGACTGGTCACCGAAACGACTTACCGTGAAGAGCAGTACACTGTCAGTCGTCCGGTGACAGAGACGGTGATGCGGGACGAGCACTGGTACGAGCAGCGGCCGGTGGTGGAGCGACAGTACCGCAACTGCACTCGCACCGTTCAGCGACCGGTGTGGCAGGACTGTGAGCGACAGACGTGCTACACGGTGCTGCAACCGGTCACAGAAACCTCCCAGCAGGAATGTCGCCAGACAGTGCTCAAGTGCGTCACTGAAACCGTGAATCAGGAACGGTGCTGGACAGTGCTGCGACCGGAAGTGCGAACACAGACCGTGCAGCGAACGGTGGGTGAATGGCAGGTGCAGACTCAGACGGTCCCCGGGCCCGTAATGCCACGTCTGGTATTTGGTCCATGGGGACCGCAGGTGTGTCCGGTACAGTGTCCGCCGCGAACGGTTTCGCGGCGGGTCTGGTGTCCACGCGTGGTGCAGCAGCAGGTGTCCTGCACAGTGATGGTCCCACAGGTCGTGCGTCAGAATTGTCCCGTGCAGGTTACAAAATACGTCCCTGAAGTTGTCGTTCGCAGAATACCGGTGACTGTGACGCGGATGGTCCCGCGGCAGGTGGTGCAGAAGATCCCCTATCGCGTTTGTCGACTGGAGACCGAAACGATTACCGAGCGCATACCCTATGAAGTCTGCCGGATGGTGACGGAGCGAAAGACGCGTCAGGTGCCCTGCACGGTCTGCAAAATCGTCACGGAAACTCAAACACGAAAAGTGCCGGTTTGTGTTACTAAACAACTGCCCTTCACCAGCACCCAAAAGGTTTGCAGAGTTGTGCCGAAGGAGGTCACCACCACAGGCACTCGCATGGTAGCCAAACAGGTCATGAAGCAGGTCCCCGTGACTCGTCAGGTGCTGATGCCGGTCAGCGTCTGGCAACCGGGGTACGCAGCACCGTGTCAGCCATGAAGCTGGCCAAACCGGCAGCCCGTTGACGGGCTGCGCGGTTCAGTCCGTCAGGCCCGGAAGCGGAAGTGCCGTACCAGGCTCCGGCTCAGGTGGAAAAATAACCTGCAGCAGCACATTCCGAAGTTCATCGAGCCCCTCGCCGGTAACTGCCGAGACGAAAACCTCCCGCAGAAACCCTGGACTCTGGCTGAGCGTATCTGTCGAGTGCGGTTGTCCGAGCCCATTCCCGGCCTGACGGGCCGTCTGCAGCAGATCACAGCGGGAGCGCACGAGGATGGTTGCGGGACAGCTCCGGAAGGGCTCTGTCAGCAGCCGTATGTCGGGCAGTGGCTGGTCGGCGGGGGCGAGAATGCAGGCGGCATCACAGTGACTGACGAGGCTTTGAGTGCGGCGGATACCATCAGCTTCAAGCGGTGACCCCGGGGCATCGTGAAGACCTGCGGTATCGGTGATGCAGAGCATTCGACCATGCACCTGCGTTTCGGCGTCCACCGGATCTCGGGTCGTGCCGGCAACCGGCGAAACAATTGCGCGGCTGAGTCCGCAGAGAGCGTTGAGCAGTGAGGATTTGCCGGCGTTGGGAGGTCCAAACAGACCGACTCGAGCGGGCCGCAGCAGGAATTTCAGAAAGGGAGCGTGCTGGAGCAGTTGTGCGCGAGCGTGGCTGCGAATTCGGGGGTCCGGGGAACGCAGCTGAGTGACCGGTTCCAGCAGTCGGCCATCACGTTGTCGCAGGATCCAGTCGGCTGCGAGTCGGGTGCGGCACTGTATCAGCGCACGCTGCACGGCGATCTCGATCAGCATCGGGACCGACAGCGACTGCGGCAGGGGAGGGGAAGCATCGCCGAGGGCGGGAACTGTGGGCAGTCCGGCCTGTTCGAGATCCAGCAGGATTCTGCGCACTGCCACCGCCCCGCCGTGACAGTGAAGTTCCCAGCGACAGGGGGCCGTACGAACAAGCAGCACGTCCTCGCCACTCCACTGGCCGAAGAGGATTCGATTGACGGGAGCCTCGTGAGCGGCGGCCACTGAGCTGGCCGAACCGCTGCGGAAGCCGGCGAGGAAGTGGGCCGCCTGCTCAGGTTCTGCAAGCTCCAGCTGGAGTACAGCAACGGCGCCGGGGCCTGCCGGAGTCAGCAGGCAGACCGAATTGAGGGGCTGATTGAGCGAGGCAGGCATCTCAGGCTCAGTGGGGTGGGATCAGAGATTTTGCGCGGGAGTCTGACAGTTCTGCGGAGGCTGGGAAAGTGAGTTTTTTTGATTTTCGGAGGGGTGCCTTGAATTAGGCCGCATTTTGCTTACTGTGCAGACGGTTCGCCGGTGCTCTCAGAGTTCGCCCAATGGATTCCGGCAGCCAGGCTGCCGCACCGCGGTGGCTGCTTTTGTCCCAGCAGGGTCGGTCAGGATTACAGAAGGATACGTAATGTCTGCGACAGCAGAACAGGTCTCACCGGCTTCCACATCGCCACAATCATCGGCCCCCGCAACCGCTCAGCCCGAAGCCGTTTCGACTTCCAAGGGACCGCCGCACCATTTGTGCATCTGGCAGGGGCTGGGACTCCCAAACTTCATTCGGCTGATGACGTGGAAGCCCGAACTTTCCCGCAGCTGTCTGGATCGACTCATCTCCTCAGCCATCATGAGCGTGGTCAACTCAACGCTCAACACCGTTGACCGGGCGGTTTGGGGCGGCCGTGTGCGGCGACAGGCCATTAGCCAGGCTCCTGTGTTCATCCTCGGACACTGGCGCAGCGGCACAACCATGCTCCATAACCTGATGACCCTCAACCCGAAACTCACGTTTCTCAATTTGTTCCAGTGCCTGTTCCCTGGCCACTTTCTGCTCACCGAACGGTTTCTGGCACCAGCAACGGAATTTCTGCTGCCCGAAACCCGGCCCATGGACGAAGTCGCCGTTTCCTGGGCCAGCCCTCAGGAAGACGAAGTTGCCCTCGCCGTCGATTGCCTCCTGTCTCCGTACGTGATGGCCGCCTTTCAGGGCCGGCTCGACGTCTACGAGCGGTTCCTCGATCCCGCCGACATGTCGGAAAGCGAGCGGAAACGCTGGAAGCATTCACTGCTCACACTCATCCGCAGAATGGCCGTTCGGAAAAACGCCCGCGTCGTGATGAAGTCCCCGTCGCATACCTACCGCGTGCCCGCACTGCTGGAACTCTTCCCCGACGCACGCTTCGTCTACATCAAACGCGATCCCAGAGCTGTTTACCAGTCAACCATGCACCTCAGAAAGGTCATGTTCGCCGAAAACACGCTCGGTTCCATGAGACCCGACGTCTGGTCCGAAGAAACGCTCTACCTGTACGAAAAGTGCATTCGCAAATACGAATCAGCCAAACACCTGATTCCGCAAGGTCACCTGTACGAACTGCGATTCGAAGATCTTGAAGCAGCCCCCTTCAACACACTGCAGGACCTCCATCAGTCCCTCGGACTTGAAGGCTGGACGGAAGCCGAACCGCTCGTCCGTGCCGAATGCCAGAAGCTGGCCGCCTACCGCAAAAACTCCTATCGCATGCCAGCCGAAACCCGCGAACTTGTCGAATCCCGGCTGAAATGGGTGCTCGAACTCTACGGTTATCCGCTGACCGCAAGCGAAAAGCCGACCGACGCCGACGCCCCTCGCAGCTGAATCCTTCGACCTACTTCGTCACCGATCGGGGGGTACGCCAGACCGGAGGTTCCTGCGGTGCCGCAACGGCCGCCGCGGGACGCCCCGAATCACGTACATCCGTCGCTGATGGCTCAGCGTCCTCCCCCGCGTGCGCCTTGATTCGCACTTGCTTCAGTCGAGATTCCACTGGCCGCTGCTCCGGTTCCTCCTCAGACCAACTTGCCTGCTGAACCCCCGTTCCAGCTTCAGCCTCGTCAACATCGGCCTCTTCCGTTTCAGCGAGCCTGGCAACCGCCTGACGCACCTGACGAGTCCGATCCGCATTGACTCGCTCCGCTCTCAGAACCTGCTCTGACGCATCAGCGGATACGTCAGCGCTGGCATCCAGCTGTGACAGAAGACGCCGCGACTGATCCGCAGTCTTCTGGTCCGGGTGCATGGCCAGAGCCTGCCGGAGCCATTCCGCAGCCTCCCCGTCCCGCCCCTGCTCGTGCAGCAGATATCCCACATTGTAATGGGCTGCCGGACCACCAACTGCAAACGTCAGGTGCGGCAACGCCTGCTCCATCAGCCCGTTGCGAGCCATGGCAACGCCGAGCTCATAGCGGCAGATCTGATCGTGCGGAGAAATGCGGCAGGCGCGCTCATAAGCCACCGTGGCCGCGTTCCAGTCCTCACGCTGAGAATACAGCTGGCCGAGCTCCAGCAGAACCTGAGTGTTTTCGGGGTGCGCCGCTGCCAGACTCTTCAGAATCTCTTCCGCCTGTTCAAACCGACCCGTTGTGTTCTCCACCCGAGCCAGCCCGAGGTGGGCCTCTATATTCTCCGGATACGCAATCGTCAGTTCACGGTAACGCCGCAATGCCTCAGCGTACTCCCCGACATCCTCCTGATAACGTGCCCATGACAGCAGTGCCTTCGGCGTATTCCGACGAAAGGTCTTCTGGGCCTCGCGAAACTCGGGACTTAACTCCTCCGCCCCCCGCCCTTCACCACGCCCGGAAAGGAAGCCGGTTGCACTTCCGCCCGCTCCCAGCTGACAGCCACTGCTGCCAGCCAGCAACAGGGCCGTGAACAACGCGGTCAAAGACTTCCCGGACATGCTTACCCTCCAGACTGGCCACACTTCTGCCGGGAAGAAGCCGGAGAAACCAGCTCGACCCGAAGTCTTCAATCGGTAAAACCCGTATAACCGGAAAAGTAAACCCAGACTCTTTCAGTTACCAAACCCCTTTTCGAATGCCCCTCTGGGTATCCAGCAGCAGGTTTTGCCGACACCCATTCCAGCTCCTGGTTAAATTCACCAGGAGCATTGCTCCACCCCGTCGGGAGACCCGCCATCAATCTCACCCACGCACGCGTCCGGAGACGCTATGCGTTTCAGGCCGGATGGGCAGTGATTCTCCGGCAAGCTCTGGTGCCGGGAGAACGAAGCTGGGATGGCGAAACGGTGAAAAATGGGGCAGGATGGCAGGACTTCGAGTCAGCCTGCCGTTGACATCATTCGGCCCGATCTGGCTGCAAAAACGCCCATCGGCGAGCGGCCGATGTCAATCGGCCGGTACGGCCCAGGTTCGCTCCTGCTGCAACGCTGGCAACGCAGACGCACGCCGCTATCCGGGATTGACATCCCCCGGTAACGTTGCGTGCCCGCGTCGCCAGAAACGCATCAGAAACGCACCAAAGCGTTACCGGCCGATTGACATCGACCGCTCGCCACAGGACGTTTTTTGTTATCCGTTCGGGCAG
>JBEAUF010000352.1:0-21333 GCA_041161565.1 Planctomycetota bacterium
CAAAACGCAGTGTTTTTCCACGAAACCCCGAGTTTACTCGGGGTTTCTTGGCGTTTATGGGCCTCGGTTTTGGCCCGTGTCCATGGCCCTGTCCCCGGGTTCCAGGAGTGCAAAAAGGGGAAAACTGTGACAATACGAGGAAAACTGAATGGCACCAATCCGGGCACCTCGGCACCACTGACGGCACCGATTTTCCTGCACATTTCTCATGCCTAATCACGGCTCACCGGAGCAGGAAACCGGTGTGCTGCGGTGACTCGAAATACTTGCAAGGTCCGCCATCAAATTGAGTGCACCTGCGACGCTCGTCGCGATTCATTCGCTGCAGCGGTCGATGTGACCGGAGCAGCGAACGGCAAAGGGCTTCGACGCGTCGGTCGGTCTCACCGGAGTATGTTAGGACCAGAGCTGCGGCAATCCATCCTGATTGGGAATCGTTGTGAATTGAAGTGATAGGACCGTAAACTCGATGAATAAACTGCTGCTCGATCACGTGTCGCGAATCCGGAATTCAGCCTCTCAGGAGACAGCCATAGCAGGATAGTGTTTGTCGAAGTTAGCGATGCGTGGCAGTCGCCGTAACGAGGCAATCATTTCGTGCGGCTGTAGAGCGAGGCAAGCCTTGTTGGTGATACACCAAGTCTGTAGGCGATGATGATGAGTTGATTGATCAGCGTTGCCTTGAATACTCCGATGCGCTGCCAGCGGCGAGCGGAGACTGTGGCGGACGATGGAGCGATCATAATTTTCCCGCGTCGGCGCAGTCGTTGTGCAAAGTCGAAGTCTTCAAGCAATGGCCAGTTCTGAAAACCGCTCATCGCATAGAACGCCTCAGACCTGACAAACATGGCTTGATCGCCATACGGTAAATGAAGCCAGCGTGATCGGAGGTTCGCTCCGAACTCGACAAGGCGATACGCCCAGCGAGGATCGTCAATGCGAAGCCGGAAGGCTCCGGATGCGTAACCTGATTCCATGCACTTCCAGATCGTCTGAGCAAAGTCGGGCGGCAGTCGAGAATCAGCATGAAGGAAGAGCAGCACTTCTCCGCGAGCCAGTGCAGCTCCGGCATTCATCTGGCGTCCTCGCCCTTTGCCGCAGCAAATCACTCTCGCTCCTGCCTGTTCAGCGATCTGACAGGTCGCGTCGGAGCTTCCTCCGTCGACGACGATCACTTCCGTCTGAGGCTCCTTCAGCACACTACTGAGCAATCCTGCCAATCCGTCTTCTTCGTTCAGTGTCGGAATGATGATCGACAATAGCCCCATTTGCTGTGGTGGAAGAGCCGACGCAAAGGTTTCAGGATACTGACGACAGATCACCAGGTCCTCGGGAAAATCCACGTCCGACAGCATGGCCAGCAACTTGACCGACTTTTGAATCCGCTTCACTTTGTGAATTGTTTCCTGAAGAACAGATTCACTTCCCCAGCGAATGTCATCGAACACCTGCGGAAAGTGGTCTCGCATTCCAAGCAAATAGTATCCGCCATCAATGGCCGGACCGATCGTTACCTCAGTTTCAGAAAGTGACGAGAATGCCTTCTGCAGATGACTGGGCTGCAACTGAGGGCAGTCGGTTCCGATCACAACAACACGACGAGAGCCGTCCGCGAATGCCTTCTCGACCGCAGAATTCATGCGATTACCCAACGAATCGCCTTGCTGAGGCGTGAAATGCAGATCTTCGCCGAACAGCCGTCGCATTTCCTCGGCGCTTCCTCCGGCGAATTGCACCTCAATCCCGCAGCCAGTTTGTTCAGCAAATGTACGGACCGTACACAGTGTGTGCTGGACGAGACACGAATGCAGGTTGGCGGCACCGTCCGGCCCCAGAGCGGGAATCAGGCGGGTCTTGGCCTTGCCAGCTTCGGGACACCGAGCCATGACGATGACTCGTTGATCGGAGACGTGCGTCGGCACAGCGGGAGCTGAAACGCCCGCCCCGGCTTCATGATTTTCGGCGACGACCGCCATTTGTTCTGATTTGTCCATTGGGCAGGCGGATGTCATCACGACTGAGATGTGTGAAAACAACTATGGCAAGGTTTGAATGTCGGTCTGAGGATGAAAAGCCGCCCATGCGAACCAGAGCGAATACATCCAGTTCAACCCAGAGTCCGCAGTGACAACTCGAAGTGACTTCGACTCCGAAGAATAACGAACCGTAAACTTCAAGCCATCCAGAGTGGATTCGAATTCCGTGTCCTCGCCTTTTCCTGTGAAGAGCGTCTCAGGCACTGCCAAATGAGATTTGTCACTCCAGATACCGATTACGCGAGTCTTTTTCGGCAGTCGATTGTCTTCATGATTTACTGGGAACATCAGTTGAGGCGTGGTGAAGTAGCTGCTGTAAGGCGATGAGGAATAATCTCGCCGATGGCCGGTCTCCAGTGAAAGGACCTCCGACGCTGGATAACGATTTTTCCAGTCCGTCCATGTGGTCAATTCGACGGGCAGTGTTTTCAGCGGCTTCTCCATTCCGGGACCGGTGACACCAGTTGTCCTGACCTGCGACCAGAGACTTTCCGGATTACCTCTGCGGTCATACATCAGCACATTGCTGTTATAGAGCAAACCGGAAACTCCGAATTCGCGTTCGCCCAGTGGAGTCCTTCGATCAAAGACACAAACGGAATCGCACAGTGGGCAATAAGTGACTGCGAACAGTGTTGATCCCATCCGATCATTGACGATTTCGTGGTAATTCAGAATTCGCAGAGGATATGCACGGGCTGAGTTCTTGATGACAACGCCGACGACCAGGTCCGCAGGAGCCATGTAGTCTGCGGCAGTTGCTGTTACAAATTTCGGATTCGAGATCGCAGGAATCCCATCCTTCGGTGGACCGCCCCGCAGGATCTCTTCGACAGCAATGGATGACTGGCTCAAGTCAAACGCGGGCGCGGCCTGGTTCACACGAAATGCCTGCGCGTTGGAAGTCGCCGAACCAGAACCTGACTGTCTGTCAAGGATGTAAAGAATGGCCACCGAGGCGACCAATGCCAACAGCAGTAGCCGTGCCGCTTGCTTAATAGTCTTTGACCACATTCCGCCAGTGCATACAGGAGGTTCTGCTGATTGTTCTGATGGCAGCAGTTGTGCTGCAATCATCGGCAATTCGAACTGAGTTGTGGTTTCCTCGGCTCTGCTTTCGGTGGATCGTTTCTGACCGTCCTCAAGATGCTGTTTTATTTGTGTCATGGGAATACATTGCCTTTCTTTCCTGATCTGATTCAGGCAGTAGCGGAATCGCCACGCCCTCCGGTGCACGCACACAACGATCAACCGATGCCCCGACACCGGGCGGCTCGCGTCGTGCGCTATTTCCGTGTGGCCGGAAGCCTACAGGGCTGATATTGGTGTGATCTGATTCGCTTGACCTTCGCCACGTCCGAAGCGTTTCACTCACCGGACAAAGCATAGTTGCCAAAATTTTTCTGTCTGTGAGGAGGCACACAGAACTCTGGCATCGACCAGGCAATCATGCTGTTGTGGATCTCAACCACGTTCGCAGAAAACCTCAGGAACGGTCGGCTCCTGTCGTGTCGCTCATTTAACCTTACGAAGGAACTTCCCAGATGAAAATTACTCGCTTATCCGTTTCAGCGACCGCACTGGCGACGCTTGCTGCGTGTGCGATGCTGAGCCCAATCAATCGATCTTATGCACAAAGTGGATCTCGACCGTCATCGCAACCGATGACACAGGGTTCCGGCAGCAGTCGGTCGACGGTTATTCAGCAGGCCCCGGTAACGCAGGCGAAGGCTCCGTTCGAGCAACAATTCTGGAACTGGCTGCAAAGCTCTCAGTACCGCAACTGGGCACCTCCTGCCGGCGTCTCCGGCGATGCTTACGCGGGACAAAGCCCGCATGGAGCAATGGTAAAATTGTATGCGAACCGCATGGCTGTTGCGAATGCTGGTTCATTGCCAAACGGTTCGGTAATCGTCAAAGAAAACTTTGGCCCTGACGGCACAACGCTGATGGCAGTCACGGTGATGTATCGCAACGTGGGCTATGACCCTGAACATGGGGACTGGTACTGGGCCAAGTATGAAGCCGATGGACAACCATCCCGCATGGATGGAATGGTGGTCGCCGGAAAAGTCGGCATGTGCATCGAATGTCATTCATCTGCAGGCGGCAATGACTTTACATTCGCCAATGATCGAGTTTCGCAACAGTAGATCACTCGTTTCCTCTCACGTTTCCAGACATCATTGCGGCACCCGTCGCAGTGATCCACATCTTTAAAAAAGGGTATGACATGTTAAAACGCATTCTGATTCTGACCGCAATAGTCACGGCCATGTCCACAGCGGAACTCGCGATGGCACAGTCTGGCTCGCGCGGTGGCAGTACATTTGGTTCCGGTTCTCGCAGCTATGCACCGGCACCTTCTCAGTCGTATGGCGCACCTTCATACAGCAACCAGTCGTACGGTTCCCCGACCTATCAGTCGCCCGGCTATGCACGTGGTGCAACGTACGGCGGAGGCTGTGGATCGAACTCCCATGCGGCGATGTCCTATGCTCCGATTCAATCTGGCTACGGCCCTTCATCGTGCAGCAGCCACACGCCACAGTTTTCTCAGTACTCGGCACCATCGTGTTCGGGAAATTCGTACACCGGAACCTCATACGGTGCTCCCTCGCACTACACTGGAGCCATGTCTCAGTCGTATCCATCGATCACAACTTCACATTCTTACAGTTCGCAACAGCCAGTGAGTCAATGCCAGGGCGGCAACTGCAGAATTCCAGCGGCATCGACTTACTCGGTCCCGAAATACGACAATGGGGAAACGGGCTACGGCTCGGAACCGGCACATATTCTCCCACCGCCATCCCAACAGCATCCGGCACCAGCCGTTCAGCACGAAGCCCCGCCTCGTCCCGATGGATCTGCATCACTGACGCGACCTGTGATGCGAGTTGTCCGGGCATCTGCTTCCATGCCTCGAACTCGCTCAACAGAACCTTTTAAAGCAGACTGAACTTGTCCTTCGCGCGGTTCGCTTTGAGGTGTCAAGTAGCGGCATGGCGCAAGCCGTCCGGGGCTGGCGACCTCACCGGACGGCTTGCGATCAAGTTGCCCAGGGCAGAATTTGTAGCGGCACGCCGCAAGCCGTCTGATAAGTGACGACTCACCAAAGAAAAACAAACCGGAGGGCTCGCGGCCTTCCGCCACTTGTCACGACTATTCAAGCGTGTTCCTTCCGACCTTCCGTTCGCCCTCCTGGAACTTTGCATTCCATTTCAGGAGGGTGGCGGAAGGTTTTTTTTGAACGAATGATTGCATGGAATCAACTCATGTGTTTGGCTTCAGCCATGCCTGACGTCGGAATCCTGCCTGTGGGCCGATCGGGGGCAATGCGGTGAAGGTCACAGGAGTCACGGAATCCCGCAGACTTTCGCCGTCTACGGTTTCACGTTCATGATACGGCAGCAGTTCCACTTTCTGTCTGACGTCCTTCAGAAGTCGTACCACAAACCCAGTTGCCCATGCTGGGTGTAGGATTCTTCACCCGTTGTCGCTTGCAAACTCTTTCCTGCCGGATACTATTTGCTCAGTCCGTTTCCGCATTTTTCAGAGCGGTCGATCACCATGAACTGGGTCAGTCAGAATCGCAATCGGCGTCGACAGTTGTTGTATTCAGGCCAGAAGGCAGAGACTTTTGAAACGCGGGTCTTGTTATCCGCGAGCAGTTCCGATCCATAGCAATATCCGGATCCCGGTTCAGGCTCAAATTCTTATCCAGATCCGGGCTCTGGGTCGTCATCCGGATCTGACTCGAATAATTATCCGATCAACGGAAGCGTCAATATTGTCTTCACGGAGGAATTTGATTGGTCGCCGGGGTCACTTGTCAGCATTTCTGACGAGGGTGTTGCTGACTTCGTGAACAGCGTTCCATTTAGTGTCGAGTATCTACTGGACACCTCCGCCAGCGGTCCATTCTATCTGGTGACCGAAGTGAATGGAGAGGAATACAGCCGCAACGAGGTATACCCGTCAACCTACCTTCAAACGGGCTACAGCGCAAGTGCTCCGCTTGTGGCAAATCCAGTTGCGGGCGGGAGTGCGTTCGTCGCAGACGTCAATGTTCGTTTGGAGGGGCCGAACGGTACCGTCGCGGACGATTCCGATACGGACAACTCTCAGGATGTTGCAACAAGCGCTCCCGACTGGCTGGCGAATTCTCCATTTCGATTTGCGGATAGACTCCGGCCTGGCAGCGCCGCAGCCAATGCGATGAAGGGGCAGATCGAGAATCAATTGGACGCCCTGTTCGCCAATTATGCAGATGAAATGTTTATGATGGACCCACTTGGACCGACGGATGACCAAATTGAAGCGTTTCTCGATCCCCACATTCCTGCCGTCAGTTCTGCAATCTACGATGAGGCATTCACGATCGGTGTAGCTGGTTTAAATGCAGCTCAGGATAGTACGGTTGGAAAGTGGATTTTTCACACGGCTTCCCGAAATAAGGCCGTCAGCGGATTGGGGCAGTTGACATCAGATTCCGGAACATTGCTGAAAAACGGCATCATGGCGGACCTGTATGCGAAAGGGAAATTTACCCAACAGGAAGTTCAGGATTGGATTAGCGGGAATACCCCGGATTGGATGAAGGCTGTTGATGAATACGTCGATTTCAATATCCAGTTCGGAGATTTTAACAATTTCTTTGAGGTCCCGAGTTTTGGGACAGTGTTGACTGACTTCGGGTCCGGTGGCACTTTTCTCGACTACCTCAAGCCAGATTGGGAAGACCAAGTCATTGTCAAACATGTTGGTGCGAACCTGCCGTTTGGAACAGAAGTTTTCGAGTTGCCTGAAGTGTTCTCTAGCTATGTAACCACTGGAAATGTCGGAGTTTCACTTGACGACTTTACAGTAAATGAGCCTTATCCGCACGGTGCAGGTGCGTCGGCAAGCCTGAATTTGTCATCACCTGTCACGAAGGGGAATCGTACGATTTTTGGACTTAGCCTCGGGGCCAGCTACAACCACAACATAATTCCCCTTCCAAATGCTGAGCCGAAAGACTATTTCAGTTTCACCGTAAGCGGAGACATTCAATACCATGGGTCGATCTTTTCGCCAGTTTGGAAAAAACTCTTTGGCTATTAGAATTGGACGACGCGACCGACGGAGATTCCTGCCTAATGACCTGTACCTGTGAGTCCATGCAATGATAAAACAGATCGTAATGCTTGTGGTCGTCGCTGGCGCTGCGTGCGTCGCATCTGATTTGGGGCGTGCTGACGAACTTCCCCAAGCGGTGCTGGACATTCAGAGTCTGCGGCTTAGCTCGTTGCGTGGCGATGCGTTTGCATTTCAGTTCTACAGGAACAATTTTGCGGAAGTCAGTGAAGATCGTTGGTGGATGTCTTCAAACAAGAAGCCGAGCGTGGTGACGTTCATCAAGAGCCGCCTGCCATTGATATTTCACTTTCAACAACAGTCGTTCCTGTTTATGCCTGAGGGAATCCTACGTCAAAGTCCCACGCCGCCATGGGAGTATTCCATTGATGGTGATTTGGTTTTAACCGGTCGAACTGCGAGTCCCGATGGTGGAGAAAGTGTTGTCGCGATTGATCTTCCTTCCTGTCTTGGTCAACTCGCAGTACAGGCAGAGTCCCGAATTGAGGTTCGAAGAAATGGCGAAAACTTATCATGGCATTTCAAATGTGGTGAGAACTGGTCTTATGACTTGCAGTTGCGGACGCCAAATGATGCGGTGAAGCTTGGTACGGCGTTGCAGCGATGGCACGTTGAATCTCCAAACGTGAGGTTCGGAATCTCGGCTTTGACTGTGGGCTCGATGTTTGATGTCTTATCCGCCGACGGCCACTTCGACATGAAAGTGAAGAATGTTGAACAGATGCCCGAAATCAGTGATGAGACTTTATTGCGTGGTGGCAGTCGATCTGTAGAAGGCTATCATGCATTTGCTGCGTTAAGCGCAGTTTCAGCCACAGATCACTTCCCAGAAAAGAGCCAACATCGCATCGCAATTCGCAAATTGGAATCAGACCTTCTGCCGGAAGGAAAATTCATCATTAAGAGGACATGGATTCGGGAATTTTCCGATCTTTGTCGTCAATTGAGAGTTTATGCTGCCCATTCACAGGATCAGAACGAGTTACCGATTGATGATTCCGCCGTGCGGTGGAGTCGCATCGAACAACTCCAGGAAGCCCGACTCTTTTACGCGACAGAATTCATCGTCCCAAAATACCTGCAGGCTTCGCTCTTTTCAATCGCTGACCGCATTCAACTTGTGGGTGCGTGCGCTGAGTTGGGAGAATCACAGTATCTCCAGCCGTCTAGGATCTTTGCTGCAGAACACGGTGACCTCTATCGATCAATCCTCAATGCTCATCATCAGCACCCTTACACCGACGCCGACATTCAGCGGTGTTTTGATTACCTGGAGAAAGTGCCGGAGAATTCGCCAGCGTCACATTGTCTCATTGAATCACTAATTCTCATGGGACAAATTGAGAAGCTCTCTCCGAATACAGTGGATCGATGGTACGGCGATGTAATGTTTGCGGGAAGTCGTGAAGATCAACTTGAACTTTTTAGACAATTGACGCTTGTGAAATCCGGGCGTGAATGGCTCAGGAAGCGGTTGACGACACTGGGCGATCAACTTTCCGACACCGACTATCTTGCCCTGGAGGCACTCCACCAGCGTGCAACAGCAACTCAGGCGACATCCCGATGGGATTTCATGACTGAGCAGGAATGCAACGCGACATTGTCGCTGATTGAAAAACTTAGACCGACTCCGTAGCAGGACAGTTGGTTCAGCAGCAATTTGTCTTGCGTTTGAAGGACATTGAAAGCGAACGACCGGAAATGAACGGCTACATCATCGGTACGTCGAGTGGTCCGTCGCACTGGACGCTTCTGCCATTGAGCGTCATTCTCCGAAATCAGGAGTCGATCGACGTCTCGGTGGACACTGTTCCGATTCTACCGTGGAACATGAAGGATGCTTCTCTTGTCGTGCGTCGTGTGGGTCGGCTTGTAAAGCAGTCCGGAAACCGTACCCGGGCCGATTTGGCCGGATTCCTGCTTCCATATCTGGAAGCTGCTCTGAATGAATTCGAAAACCTCAAAGTGCTCCACGTGTCCGTTCAGAACCGTTCACAGATGGAAACAGAGTTCATTCGTTATCTTGACCGGGCCTATTCGCTGCCAACGAATTATTGGTGCAACGACATTTCTGCAACCTGGCACTTCGATCCAATCTGGTCCCGAGCTTTTCCAAAGTACGAAACGCACGACCGCAGGGAGGCAATTAGTCGCTACTGCCATGAATACGAAGAGCATATCGCAGGCCTGAGAGATAGATTTCCAGGCAGGATCTGCATCGTCGATCGAGATGAGCTTTTCAAACCGGACGGGATCAGAAAAATTCTGAGTTTTCTTAAAATTCCTGAACCAAAATGGAAGCTTATTGGACCTGCACCGGGTGCCTCAGCCGCGATTCCAGCTCATCCTCGTCTGGGAGTTCGTTCCGTCAGCCCCATGGACCCGCAGCGCTGCTGCATTCTGGTTCCCTGCAGTTCACACGTTCATCATCAAACCGAAGCTGCACTTCGGCAACTCGAAGACCTTGGATATCCAGTCCGTCGAAGATACGGAGTGTCTCTTCTGGATCAGGCGCGAAGCAGCATGGCCACTCAGGCCATCATGGAAGGCTTTGAAGAAACATTGTGGATTGATGCCGACATGGTCTTCGATGTTGGAGCTGTCGAACAAATTCGTTTCCATCATCATCCAATTGTTGCTGGTCTCTATTCCAAACGCGGCGGTCGGGCATTGACATCCGTATTCAGCAAGGCGATTGGGGAAGTGATTTTGGGAGAGCACGGGAGCCTTGTCGAATTACAGTATGCCGCCACCGGATTCTTACGAATTCGCCGGGATGCTTACATCACCATTTCGCAGAGGCTCGCACTTCCAGTGTGCAACGAAATGTTTGGAAACTCACCGGTCATTCCATTCTTTGAACCAATGACGATCGAACACGAGGAGTCTCACTGGAGTCTGGGTGAGGACTATTCCTTTTCGGAACGTGCCAGGCGTGCGGGGTTGACCATTCTTGCGGACACGACATTACGGCTTTGGCATGTGGGAGACTACTGTTACGGCTGGGAAGATGTCGGGACTGCAGTCCCGCGTTCGAATTCGCTCAAGCTGCACTGCAATGAAACGGTCGCAAATAGTGGGCCAGACCGCTCTTCAGTGTAGATGCAATAAGCAAATCTCTGTGAAATGAATCGCTCGGTCTTTGGTCGAGTTTCGTCGCGATAGTGCCAGGTACGCACCGGAGGGCTCGCGCTGGCTCACGCGTTTCCGCTATTGTTGACTTTTCCATAAGCGAAACGGGGCGAGCCGTCCTGATCGCGTTGACAAGGCGAACACTCTCCTCCCTGGGCTTTCCCTTGAGCGTCACCTTGGCAAAGCCAGAAACTCCGACAATGACCGCGGCCAACACCAGTATCACTGTTTGCCAGAACTTCGCGTTCCTTCGCATCACTTCAAATTTCGCGGATCGACCGACGAGCGCTGAAGCAATGAAGAACATTCCAAAGCCGAGCAGGATTTTCGTGCCAATCAACGGATGATACAGCTTGTCACCTTTGTGCGAAGGTAGAGCGACAACCAGATAATTGTAGAAACCGCTTACCAGGAAGAGCAGGATTCCGATGTGAATGAATCTCTTCCATAGGCTCAGCACATGGGAAGTCACCGAAGTTCGTTCCGCCTCTGAAAGCCGCTCTACTGCGGGTGTAAAGACGAACCGCAAGAAGACCGTGCCTCCAACCAGAACGATGGCCGTTCCGACGTGAGTCCAGCGCGAAACAACCGCGATCCAATCCATTTGAAAATACCCTATTCCTGAAGAGCGTTAAATCAACGTCGTTCCGCTATTCTCTTGATGACGAACCTATCTATCTCGTCCATGCCAGCCACTTCCTGAAAAGCGACTTCACAAACGGCGTCAGTCGAGTTCTGCTGTACTGATCGCCCAGTCGGCGAATGGCTTCGGCTTGGGTTGGATAGGGATGAATTGTGCTGCCGATTTTGCCAAGGCCAAGACCGTGCGTCATCGCAAGAGTGATTTCGGAGATCATATCTCCGGCATGAGACGCGACGATGGTCGCTCCGACAATCTTGTCGGTTCCCTTCTTCACATGCACCTTTACGAAGCCGTCGTCTTCGCCGTCAAGAATAGCTCGATCGACATCGTGAAACTTCTGAATGTAGGTATCGATCGCGATGTTTTGCTCTTTCGCCTGATGTTCGTACAAGCCCACGTGAGCAATCTCCGGGCTGGTGTAGGTGCTCCACGGAATAATCAGCGACGACGACTTTTTGCGTCCCTTGAAGAGCGCGTTCTGGATGACAATGCGAGCCATGAAGTCGGCCGAATGAGTGAACTGAAACGGCGAACACACGTCGCCCGCGGCGTAGATCATCGGGTTCGTGGTCTGCATCCTGTCATTCACCGTGACGCCTCGCTTATGATACTCGACGCCCACGGCTTCCAGATTGAGTCCTTCGATGTTGGGGGTTCGTCCGACGGATACCAGAATCTGATCGACGGCTTCGTCGTATTCCCTGCCGTAAGATTCGACACTCAGTCGCGGACCATTTTCGTTTCTGATTTTCAGGTTTTTTCCACAGCACAGCAAACGAACGCCATCCCGTTTCATCGACGCCTGCACGATCTCAGCCGCATCGCGATCTTCGCGTGGCAGAATGCCGGGTTCGGACTCCACGAGAAACACTTCAGAACCAAATCGAGCAAACGATTGAGCCATTTCGCAACCGATCGGCCCGGCACCAATGATTCCAAAACGACGCGGCAGCTCGGTCAGCGAAAAGAGCGTTTCGTTGGTCAGATAGTTGACGGAGTCCAGTCCGCTGATCGGAGGCGCGGACGCACGAGCACCCGTGGCAATCACAGCGCGCTTGAAGTTCAGCTTCGTGCCATCCACGTCGATGGTGTCTGAGCTGATGAAACGAGCGTCGCCAAAATAAACATCCACGCCGAGGTCACGAAATCGTTTGGCAGAATCATTCGGGCTGATGCGGGCTCGCAGCTTTCGCATCCGCTGCATGGCGGCAGCGAAGTCGACCTGAACACCTTCCGGCACGTGGACTCCGAATTCACTCGCGTTGCGAACGGCCGCTGCGGCACGTGCTGCACTGATGACTCCTTTGGACGGAACGCATCCCACGTTCAGGCAGTCGCCTCCCATGAGACTGCGTTCAATGATCGCGACTTTCGCACCAAGGCCGGCAGCTCCGGCGGCTGTGACAAGTCCTGCTGTCCCGGCACCGATGACGACCAGATTGTACCGCCCCTCTGGCGCTGGGTTCTTCCAGTCTGGCGGATGAACGTCGGACTCCAGCTTGAGGTTGAATTCATCGGCCGGAAGCAGTTGAGGCAAGTGAGGCATGTAGTTAGTTTTCAGAAGTCGAGGTCACTGTCGGACTGACACGCGAAGAAAAGCGTTTCATCAGAAACCGTACAATCAACGGAAACAAGCCGAGCAGCGCGAATGCGATGAGTACTTGTGTGATTTGCGAGGGCGTAAAGACGGCTCCGATGCCTTTGTCTGCCAGCGTTTGAAGCTTTGGAACGCTCGCTCCCGCATAAACATAGACGGCCGTGCCCGGCAGCATTCCAATCTGACTGACCCACCAGAATTTCCGAACGGCCAGTGGCGTCAATCCCATGACGGCATTGATGACGAAGAAAGGAACCGCGGGAATCAGTCGCAACGTAAACAGGTAGAACGCACCTTCTCGCTGCAGTGCGTCATTGAAGGCCATCAGTCGGTCGCCAAACTTCTTCGTAATGGCATCTCGAAGAAGATATCGACTCAGGAGAAACGCCACCGTAGCTCCCGCTGTTGAACCGAAGCTGACAACCAACATGCCTCGCCAGAAACCCAGCAGCCATGCAATGAGCAACGTCAAAGCCGTTGCGCCCGGCAGAGACAAACCCGCGACAACGACATACGCTGCGAATGCAGCGAAGTAGACCAATACGGGGTGGTCGGTCTGGAATGTTCGAAACGCCGCTTCCCGGGCTGCCAGTTTCTGCAATGACAATTCGTCACGAAGCAACCACGCTGCCACCAGCGCCACAGAGATGACCAGCATCAGCAGGATAAATCTGGATCTCCCAGAATTTCCGGATCGCACATCAGGAACATTCGAGGTTGAATTTGCGGCTGAAATGTTGGTCATTTAGTGCTCAGCAATCTCGCCCATCTCTGCGCCGTGCATACAATTTGTGATAAAACGTGGCCCGAAAACAAAGAGCGGACGGCCCGGGATGAGGAAGGCGGGTCTTGCATGCTGGAGCCCACCAGTCGTCCTAAAGACCATCCGCTCAAAGATTGATTATCGTTTCCCGCTGCCCGACTTCGTGGTTCCTGTCGCGCGTGCTCGCCGCTGTTCATTCAGCGACCAATCGTAATCCTGGTACACAAGTCTCGTGCGTGGATTCACTGCGATACGCTGTGCGTTCTCCGGAAGGTATTGTTGAAGAGCCGTAAACTGAGCTTGCTGCGTCGGCCCAAAATCTTCTCCGAACCAGTCAAGGATCGAGCTGACGTGCATGACACCTGACTGATCCACCTGGAAATTCTGCGAACGGCTGAAAAAGTCTCTGGTGTTCAGCGCCAACTGTTCTTCGATCCGGTCCGGAGTATAGGCTTCATTCATGAGCCGAGGGCAGCCGACTGAAGCACAGACAATTGCAAAGTGAATTCTTGGTTCGCCCATTTTTCGCAGGATCTGATGCTCCATCGCGTCAAGAGAATGTGGTTTTCCCCCTACGAGCAGCGGCAAGTCTTTCCACAAGTTGTATCCGGCAACCTTAGCTGTGTGATTTCGAATACTGGACGTTGGGTAAACCTGCAGAATCCCTTCGATCGTCGTGGCATTGTACGCATTGATCCAGAACGCGAGTTGTCCCGCTCGACTGGCTTTCACCGCTGGTGATGCCTGACTGAGTCTCACCAGATAATTCTGAAGCGACTTCCGATCCGTATCCGTGCCACGCCACGCCGCGTAGTTCACCATTCCGTCGCCATTGACATACGTCTGAAGCAGTTGGTCATAAACGGCATGATCAACATCATCCATTGAAATGTATTGTCCGGCAGGCCATGCGCGGCCAAGTGGTTCCTTCGCGGAGGCAGTCGCATTTGTGACGATCACAATTGCGGCGGCCGCAGCAGTGGCAAAGAATCCGCTCATTGACAGTTTCATCATCGTTTTGCGTGAAAGCATCTTCGATCTCCAGTAACTCAAATAATCTTCCCTGGCATTGAAGACACCACGTTCTGCGAGTCTTCAAATGGTAACGTCCGTGTCTTCCCTGACGATGATGAAGTATCGACACGTCCCGTTGCCATGTCTGTGAGGCGGCACACAGTTGTTCGCAAAGTGATGAATTTGTGAAAAAAGACTTCACAGATACGTTCAACTTCGGAAATCACGCTTCCTGAAGTTGTTGTTCGTTCAGTCGGCCAAAAGCGGTTTCCACAAACAACAGAAGCATCCACGGCAGATGCTCGATCCAGACAACAACGAAGTGGAAAAATGCTTCGCCGAGATACCGCGTTCCAAGGACCGGCTGGTCGCCCCATTGGTAGGCGAACCAAAATCGCAAGTAGTAGACAAAAACGATTGCGGACAGCAAATGCCACGTTTTGTGTCGTGTAAAGAGGATGAATGGCAACGCCCATGTCCAGTACCAGGGATTGAGTGTTGGGGAAAGCACCCAGAACCAGGCCAATGTGGAGAAGACGGACGCAAGCCAGTCCCTCGCGTTGGCTTGATTCCGTGCCCGCCATGCCCAAATGATGGCGGAACAGAAGAACAGAAGTGAAAGACATCCCCGAGTAATGAAGAACGGAACGAACTCCGCCTCCATCCCCAGTCGAAATTCTGCCTCTGCCGTCAGTGATTCCCGAAGGGGTTGAGGAAAGAAAACGAACCATTGATCACGTTGCTGCAGTTGTCGCTGGGTCGGGGTGAGATTGGCCTCAACGAACATAAAGATCAGGTCATTCATTTTCCAAGATGAAAGAAAGACCTTTAGGCTGTTTCGCGGTGCTTCGCCCGGTGTTCCGACACTTGATTCAGACCCTCCATCGGATAAATCAACGGCGTTCATAGCGAATGATTCGCTGCTGTGAATCACAGTATGCGGTGACGGCGGCTGTTCATGCTGATAGGGGGCCGGCGCTGCGTTGAGCGGATCAGAGCTCTCATCGCTGCCTGCCATGACGTCCAGGCTGGTAAGGGCCGTATCCATTTCTCTGCTTGCCGATTGCAGGTCATTCCTGTACGACTCCGGAAGCATCGGCCAGCAACACACTGCGCTTGTAGTAGTGACGACAAAAAGCCACGAAATCGCTTGTCGAATTCCTCCGCGATGAAAGATGACAGCAGCCATCACAGGCATCAAAACAACAGGGAATAGCTTAGCACCGACAGCGAATCCAAGCAGCCCGGCGCTGGATGCTATGCCGCGTCGAGACAGCAATCTTCCGTCCGTTTTGCCGTGAGTTTTCGCGCCTTCACAGTGACGCTCAAAGAGGCACTCGACCAGCAGCGTTACGCTTCCAACCATGAAGAACACAGCGATCGCGTCAAGATGTCCGCTGTTAGCGAACTCCTTTATAACGAGAGGACACCATGCCCATGAAATGACGAGTTGAGGTGCGATGCCAAGGTGTTTGAACAACCGAATGAGCCAATACATCACACCCAGATCAAACAGAACAATGAACGCCTTGAGAATAACAACGGCTGTTTCGAGAGACGCTGAAGCTGGCGTCATTGTTGCGGCGGATGCAAACACCGCGAGGCTGACTGGGGGATAAATGGACGGCAGCTCGCCGTAATGCACGCGAGCGGCTGTCTCATGAACGCGAGGTCGCCGTTTGCAGATTTCAACCAGCGTGCTGTTGAACGCACTGGTGGCGATCGCTGAGTTGCCTGGGCGTGTCGCGTTGTCCGCGATTGAAGGGCCTCCCTTGTCGACTTGAGAAGCCTCCAGCAGAATCTGCTCGGGCGTGACTTGAAAGGGATTCGATCCAGCGAGGACTGTCTCACCGTCCCAGAGGTATCTGTAGTAGTCCAGTTCCTGAATAGGAGTCGAGAACACTGCCACAAATCGCATCGCGACCGAAAGGCCAATAACAGCCGTCAGGGAGATCGCCGGACCGGCCAATTTTTGCATTCGCCAGATTGCATGCAGATGTATGGCCGACATGACAATCAGCAGTGTAGTGACCGCAAAGACAGGGCGATTCAGAGCCGGAACTCCGAACGCGAAAGACGCGCTGGCAAATGTCAATATGACCCAGCCAATCCACAAGAGCGCTCCACACCGTTGTGCGGAGAGGATCTCTGTTGGCGGCTGTTCACGTGCCTTGTTGCTCTGTGTTCCTGCTGGACGAGCCGCATGGTATCTGCTGCTCATTCGGCTAATATCCCCCAGATCCAAAGAGTCCTGGATTTCGCGCGGGTGCCTGACCATAAGGCGCCGGTCCGCCCTGTGGATATCCGGCACCACCAGAGCCGGCTGGGTAGGCACCGGGTGCGGCACAGGTATTGCCACCCATGTTGTGATAGGCACATCCAGCAAGTGAACTGACCAAAAGTAACGCGGCCATCAAGATGATTGTTTGTCGTTGTGGTCGATCCATGACCAGTAAACTCCGCAAAAGCCTGAACAGAATGTCGGATCCCCAGATTCAAAGGGGCATCTCAGCAGTCTATGCTTCACTCGGCTTCAAGTCTGTGAGCCAGATCACCAACTCGCGTTTGTGGACGATCTGTCCGTCGGCACGCACAGAGAGATTTGCCACAATTGAACGCGGTGAGTCTGAGAGCCGTTTATTCCGCAGCGAAAACCTGTTATTCTTACACAATTCAAACTCGCTGCCCCTCTGATTTTTGGCACGGCCTCTTCTGATCCACAGGGCATGTCGCAGTGCGGATGACTGGCAGGTTTTCATGGCCGCTGAAACTGCGGGGCAGGTTTATGACAGAACGAATTTGGTGCATCCAGAAGTGCCGATTGTTCGAGCAGCTTTCTGCAGCCGATCTCAGCTTTCTGGAGTCTCGGGCTCGGGTGCGAGTGTTTCCCCGAAACACATCAGTCTACTTCCCGAGTGATTCCGCCGACTCTGTGTTTGTGCTTGCAGAAGGTCGGATTCGGCTTTACTCCATTACTCCCGACGGCAAACAGGCGATTCTTGCGATTGTTGAGCCGGGCGAGTTGTTTGGGGAGTTGGCAATTCTTGGCAATGACGAGCGTGACGAACATGCTCAGGCCGTGGGCAATTCCAAAGTCGTGGCACTCCCCAGAGATGCCGTTGAGTCTGTCCTGCTGAGGAATGCAGATGTCTCACTCGCGATTACAAAATTCGTGGGCTTCCGGCGAAAGAAGCTCGAACGCCGATTGCGCAATTTGCTGTTTCGTTCGAATCGAGAGCGGCTGGTCGGCTTGCTGTGTGAATTACTGGAACAATATGGACGCCGCATTGATGAAGGACTGCTGATTGATATCAAGCTGTCGCATCAGGACATTGCGGGTCTCGTCGGAATCACGAGAGAATCGGTTACCCTGACACTGGGGGAGTTGCAGTTTGAAAAACTCATTTCTGTAGGCAGGCAGCGAATCGTGGTGCTCTGTCCTGACAAACTGGCACAGGCCGCCGGAGAGAAAACGTGTCAGTCGCAGATTCCTGGGAAAGTGACACCTATTCCGCGACCGGCTCCCACATGGTGACGAAATGCGGCGACCGATCAGCAAAAACATGGGAAACCGAGAGTTGTGTTCGAAATCTCACAGACGATTTGAGGAAATTGATCGATAGTCTTAGGGCATGAGCGGGATGCTCGCAGTCACTGCAAGACGCACACTGTATGACTCTGGCGATTTTTCTCGCAGATTGAATGATGGTGTTTTATGTCTAATGAGCAGCTATCAAATGATGGATGGCGTTCCTGTCCGCCCGGCACTTTGACTGGACTTGCGTCGGGTCTCCGAAAAGTGGAGCAACGCAAACAGCGTCGCAGGATTGTTGTCGGCGTCGCAACGTTGTTGATGATGGTCACCGCAGGAGCCTGGTATTCGAACCAGAGGGGAACGCTGCCCGATGATTATCCTTACGGCGGAATATCATGCATGGAAGTGAAGGACTCGCTTCCGCAGATGATGAGCGGTACTGCCAATGCCGAATTGGTGGCAAAGATCCAAGCGCATCTTGCGGAGTGTCCCCGGTGCGCGGAACTCGCGAGAAAGATGCAGGAACAGTCTCACGCCGGCAGCCAGAGCACGTCACCTCGTAATGAAACGCGAGAACAAGTGCTTCTTGCCAGTGATTTGAATTAGACGCAGTGGTCAGCAATTCATGGTCATGAAAACGCCCGCAGTCCCGGATGCAGACTGCGGGCTTTTTTTATTGCTGAAACCTTCTGATACCGATTCCAGCGATTCCCACTGCGAACAACTCAAGCATCGGCAAGTCTGTTTGTGTAATCGTTGAAAAGGCCCATCGCCGCATGAAATATCCGCGAGCAGCCTCAGAAGCGGCCGGATACCAGAAAATCAGGTCATGCAGACCAACCGCCAGTAGCCCAAGCACACCAAGAACCACGAAAGCACTCACGACTGCCGCTGATGTCTTTGGGAATTGCTGGCCAAAACTCCGAGTGAGTGGCAACACGGGCAGAAGGAAGACCAGCCACCCAAGATGGCATGCCAGCAGTGCATTCGTCGGCGGGCCACATCCCCAAATTCCACAAACGCTGTGTGAACTCAGAACTGGGGCGTTGCTCAGTTGAAGCACGCCCCAAAGTGTGAGTCCCCACACAGGCCAAAGCCACTGCCAGGATCGCATGTGAGCAGCCATTCTACCGCGATGAAGAACCATCTTTGGGAGCAGAGGTACCCGAACCATCCGACGACTTCTCACTGGACCCGGCTGGCGTTCCTTCAGAACTGACCTGCTCGGTACAACCGGTGATACTCAGGATCACCATCAGTAACATCGCCGCGAACAAATAGCCCTTTGAACACTGGCATGGTCTACACATCTCGTTTTTCCAATCTGAAAACAATGTTTGACGAACAAATCCCGGAACTGCGCAGACGGTAAGTTGGGACGACACTTTCTTCTGTGATCTATCGCACAGAAGCAGCTGCATTTCAAAAAATGCAAGTTTTTTGCAAAGAACGCGGCTTCGCAGATCCGCCGTTTCTGTCAAGAGAATCAATCCAGACCTGATGGATCTGTCGATTGGTAATCCGGGTTGCTGGGCCTCTTGCCGACAGAGTTCTCTATCCTTCTGACCGGCACAGAGTCCGGGGCCTCAATCCCCAATTGAACGCGGCCTCGGCCAACAGAAACAACAGACACTCGAATCTGGTCAGAAATGATAATCGTTTGCCCGCTTTTTCGAGTCAGCACAAGCATCAGAACTCCCTCTCCACAATATACACTCAAGTGACTCCATCGATTGATTCTTCAATCGCCTGAGTCGAACAACATCTCACAGATCAACCGGCCAACTGCCCGAACATCTGGAAGACGTCACTCACGCAAAATACCTGCCTCAGCCTGCGTTCTCTGTGATTTGACTTACAGTTCAAGCGGAATCTTCAGCGCCGTTCATCACCCGGCATTCGGCGGTAAAAGAGTCCGGACGGCAGATCGTCGACATGCCGTTCCGGACGTTGACCATAACACGCCACGGTTGCCTGTTAGCCCTTGGGCTGAAAAGCAGCGTCGATCGGTGTTTCTGCGATGTGGTTCGTGTAGTTCGACAGGGTTTTGATTCCCACGGCCAGCACGACAGCAAGAATTGCTGAGTTGGTGTAGCCTGCCGACAACAGTTGGCTTCTGGCGTTCGCTGAAGGATAACCACGTGAGCTGGTCACGTCTCGAGTGAAGCTGAGGAGTGCGTCCAGCTTGTGATCTCCTGTCGGTCGACCTTCCCGAGCTGCAACGATCAAAGGACCATCGACTTTGGCCATCATCGCAAGTGCTGAGTGGGCCGCCAGACAATACTGGCAACCATTTGCCTGACTCACTGCGATGAGTGTACTGGTCAGACGGGACTCAGAGTTTGGCCTGTCGAGAGATCTTGAAAAACGGACACAGATTTTGGGGAGCTCTTTGGAGGGATGCTGGGGGCCAGCCCCCAGACCCCCGGGATTTATCGCTTTGGGCCATCAACAGGTTTTGCCGAATGTGTTGGCTGGCTTTGAGCGAACGGAAGCAGGAGTGGCTGCCCGAAGGCAGCCACTGTGCCGGGTGGAGCCCGGCACAGTTGGGTTCAGAGAACCTGTCGACGGTGTCTCTCAGACGCTCGGGTTGCTTCCCAGCAGAGCCCTGTCCTCCTGAGAGATAATTGAGGATACGTCAGGGTCAGGCGGTTGTCGCGAGGCTTTTCGAGGCGTTGAAGATTTTTCCTGCCGTCGGCGGTCAGCTCGTGTTCGCCGAGCTTCTTCCAGCTTGCGATCACGTTCGTCATGAATCGCCTTCTGGCGGCCTTCCAGCATGTCCAGTGGTGTGACATAGCCTATGGCAGAGTGGAGTCGCTGCGTATTGTAGTGTTCCACAAAGCTGCGTACCGCCCTCTTTGTGTCCTCGATCGTCAGTGGCGTCGAAGGACGAATGCACTGGCTCTTGATCGTCCGGTGATAGCGTTCGATCTTGCCATTGCTTTGAGGATAGAATGGGCTTGTGCGGACGTGCGTCATCCCAGAGATCTTCACGAAGTGCTTGAAGTCATTCGCGATGAACTGCGGACCGTTGTCAGAGATGATCCGCGGACGCGCCCCTGGGAACCGCTCACGTCCCTGCTGCAGCAGAATCTCAATTTCCTTCTCTCCCATCTGCGGCGCAATGTCCCAGGCTACAACCAGCCGCGAGAAGCCATCGATGACGGTCGCCATGAATACGAACGTCCCGGCGATGTTGATGTAAGCAACATCGATGTGCCAGTGCTCATGCGCGGTGAGTGGCTGAACGAAACCTTTACCTTTGCGCGACTCCCTGCCACGTGGACGCAACACATCGGCTTGACGCAGAACGTTGTAGACTGTTCCCGGACTGCAGGCGACGACGTTGGCGTCCATCATCATCCATGTCAGTCGTCGATAGCCTTCCAATGGATGCTCATAGTGGAACTTGATGATTGCCTGCTTTTCGTCGTCGGTCAGCCAGTTGTCGCGTGGGATCCAGCCGTTGTG
>JBEAUF010000370.1:0-8497 GCA_041161565.1 Planctomycetota bacterium
GCTGACGCCGCGGGGAGGGGTGGGCACCAGGGTGCCGAATCGCAACCGGGGGCTTCCGCCCACCCGCTCACAATCCTGGCAAACGCATCCCCCGCTCGCCTTGTCCGGTTGGAGTCTCAAAACACAACATCCGGTGTCCTGACCAACGTGCTGCCATCGGATAGTGAAAACATCAACACCCCAGCGGAACTCCAGCGGATCTTTCTGCCGCCTGTCTTTTGGACACCACCTCTGACTTCCCTGCATTTCTCTGTGAAACTCTGTGTACTCTGTGGTTAACCACACCGCGGTGCTGCTCACACGCCGCACAACGGGCGACTCACTTCGCCGCAATCGGCCCGCGGGGAACGTCCCAGGTTTGCTGAAGTTCCTGCGAGAGTCTGGCGACAATCTCGGGGTGCTCAGCAGCCACGTTCCGCTGTTCCTCGGGATCCTGTTCCAGATTGTAGAGCTGTGGTGTCTTTTCGTTACCTGCATGCACGAAGGCGTAGCGGTCCGGTGTTGTGTCCCAGGAGAGAATGAGCTTCCACGAGCCGGAGATGCACCAGCGGGTGAGCAGTGAAGCGGCGGGGTCATTAAGATCCGCAACATCGTGCGTGTAGCCTTCGCCGCAAACAGTTTCGCGGTTGAGTTCTGCGTGGCCTGTGAGGAAGGGCAGGAGTCCGATTCCCGGAAGATCAGCGGGGACTTCGAGTCCTGCGGCCTGCAGTATGGTGGGCATGACATCCAGCGTGGTGGCAGGCTGAGCATATTCGGCGGGACGAATTTTTCCCGGGAGCCGATACAAAATGGGTGTGCGAATACCGCCCTGATAAACGGAGTGTTTGCTGCGGGGGGCGAAGCCATGTGTCCACGCGGCGGACAGCTGCATTTGCGGCGTAGCCTGAATCCAGCCGTTATCGGTGACGTAGACCACGAGGGTGTTGTCGGCCACGCCGGCGGCATCCAGGTGCTGCAGCAGTTCGCCACAGGTTTCATCGAACCATTCCACCATCGCGTAGTACCGCGCCAGCTCTATCGGGCGATCGGGAGCACGGTATTTGTCCAGCAGCCGCGGGGGCGGATTGTGTGGTGTATGGGGAAGCATCGGAGCGTACCAGGCGAAGAACGGCTGGTTTTCAGCGGCCGCGCTGCTGATGAACTTCAGGAGCGGCTGCAGACCTTTGCGACCGATTTCCAGCCCATCATCCCCGTGACGTCCGCCAGGCTGGGGAAATCCGCGTGTCATGCCGGCCGTGAAGCCACCGCGCGAATAGTTGCCTTCCCACCACTTGCCGGTTTGCATGCTGATGTAGCCGCGTTCTGCGAGTCGTTTGGGGATTGTGGGGAGCGCGTCAATTTTCGCAATCAGCTGACCGCGGAGCTCAGCGAAGCGTTCCGGAGACATGTCCGGCAACTGTCGCGGATCGTTTCCAGTCACTCCGTGCCGATGCGGATACAGACCGGTAATCATGGACACCAGCGACGGGCGGCAGAGCGCGGTTGGGGTGTAACCGGAGCGGAAGACGGCGCTTTCGGCGGCGAGTTTGTCGAGGTTGGGAGTGCGAATCACGGGATGTCCCATGAAGCTGTAGTCGCCGTAAGCCTGGTCATCGGACACGATCATCAGCACATTGGGGTGCCGGGCGGCCGCAGGCTTGTCATCCGCCGCTGCAGCAGCCGCAGCAACCGTGTGCAGCACTGTCAAAGCCAGCGTGGCCACGAGGACGGAAAACAGGCGTCCGCGTGGTGCTGCGGCGCTGAGACGAGAATCCGGGGTCCTGATGTGCACTGAGATGGCTCCTGAATTGGTACTGTCTCACAGATCGGCTGCAGAACGGAAGAGTCCCGCAGGTTACCATGCAGGCTCGGGCTGTGGAATTTCAAATGCGTCAGCCACTGCTGGTGAAATGCGGCAGGGCTGCAGCGAGGAAAAGGAGACGAAGGCCCACTGAGTTTCCGCACGCACGATGGGTTGTCCGCCACGCAAAATCACATAGCGACGACGCGATGTCACGCGTTTCAGATCTGCCACCCACGTGCGAATAAGCAGTTCGTCGCCGGGAAAGGCCGGTCCCGAGTATTCGATGAGGTGGGAACGGGCGACCCAGCCGCTGCCATGGCTGGCGTAAGCCTCAGCAGACCACCCCTGAGCGGCGGAGTGGGCCAGCGCAGCGTCCTGCAGCCAGCGGAGATAGACCACGTTGTTCACGTGTCCCACGAGATCTGCGTCTGCAGACTGAGCCTGCACGGTGTATTCAAAGATGGCTGGCATTTGTGCTGAATTTTCCGGAAGAAGTATCAGACGCTGGCCGGACGTCGCAGCGGAAGACTCCAGACCTGCGGAGTCCACTGACCGGTCTGCCATGCATCCCGCGTGCCATATTCGCGAGCCACGATGCGGTCGCTGTGCACCTCCATGTAGAAGCAGGCCTGCTGCGTTCCGGCGAAATGGCTGCTGTTGTCCACGTTGAACGTCGGAATCCCCTCGGCTGCCGGCGTCTTCGTGCCGTTCCAGCGAAACACATTGCGGCCATGCGTGTGCCCGTAGAGCACTCCGGCGATGGTATATGGCTGGAGCGCCTGATGGTAACCCTGAACATCGGCCGGATCCCATTCACGCTGACGGGCGGCAGCGTCATCGATCGGGTCCGTCGTGGAATAGCGAAGCACATCGATGTGATGCAGCAGCAATACCGGGCGGCCGGAGCTGCCGACGTGCTGCTGCAGGTCGGACACCAGAAAGTCCAGACTCCCGTGCGGCGTGTAACGCCTCGTCCGCGCTGGTTCGGCCACTTCTCCCACGACGATCCCCAGACAGACCACGTGCACGGGACCCCAGTCGAAGGAGTACTGCAGGCCGGAAGCTGACACGTCCGCCAGACCGCCACGACGACGGTTACGCTCGCGCATCTGCTGGGTGGCGTAGCCGTCACCGCGAGGACTGTCGTGATTGCCGTGCACATCAAACAGCGGATAGCGGAGCATGCCGTCGCTGCCGGTGGTGCCAAACAGCTCGGCATACCCGGCCCACTCAGTCTGCTGCATCGCGACTTTGGGTTTATCGCCGGTATCAATGCAGTCACCGGCATGCAGCACCCCGCGCGGAGACAGCACCACTCCGCCGCCGGCCAAATCCGGAATGGCCGTGCCAGGCAGCGCGTTGAGACGTTCAATCAGCCGAGTAACCACAGTCCGGGAACGCTCGTCGATCTGCGAGGGATCGTCTTCGCGAGCCAGCACGTGCGTATCGCCGATCAGGAAGAAAGCCACCGGCTGTTCATCCCGCTGTGCGGATCGCGCGGCGCCAGCCAGCAGCAGACTGCTGCCGGCCGCCAGAAATTGTCGCCGCGAAGGAATCATGGGGGGCATTCACCGAATCCGTATCAGGGGTTCTCAGAAGGGGACAGGCAGCTCTGCAGCAGATTGGTACCGAGACAATCTGCCAATGTCAATTCGCACTGAGCCGCCCGGCGGCAGAAGCGCTGAGCCGCAGGGCGGCAGCCCGCGGGTAAAGAGCCCCTGGCTACACGCTGCTGACGCCGCGTGCAGGGGCCGGGCACCAGGGTGCCAGAACGCAACCGGGGGCTTCCGCCCGCCCGCTCATCCGTTCTTACTTCCGCGTTCTCCTCTACTCTCTACTTTCCACCCTCTCCTCTCTCGCGCAGCGTCGGGCTCCCGCCCACCGCTCAGGACGTTAGCAAACACGACGGACACACACGCCCCCCCCAGCCTCGCCAACAATCTCCGGCAGTCCCCCTGCCGCGAATCTGTCACTTCTCATCGCAACACACTAACATCTGCCGCCCGCGACCACCCCACGGTCCCCGAAAACATCCACACCAGCTGCATTTGAGGAACCTGCGTCATGTCTGCACCGGGCGACGACGAACTCACACAACGCCCCGGCGACCATCACTGGCTGCCCGGAATTCCACAGGAGCCACTCAACGCGCGTTATGAAATCGTCGGTGAACCCCTTGGTAAGGGAGGTTGTGGCGTCGTCTACCGTGCCAGAAAAAAACAACTGCAGCAGTGGGTGGCCATCAAACGCGTGATACCTCGCGACGGAGAAAAACTGACGCTGACGGAACAGCAGCAATTTGTCCGCGAGGTCGCGCTGATGGCCTCCATCACCCATCCACACGTGGTGCGTGTGGAAGCCTGGGGCTGCGATTCCGACGGCCTGTACATCGTCATGGAGCTGCTGGAACAGGGAACCCTGTCAGATCTCGTCAGGAACAATCACCCACAGGGAATGCCAACAGCAGAAGTGCTGCGTTATGCCCGCCAGATCTGTCTGGGCCTGCAGGCTCTCCACCAAAAAGGCATCCTGCACCGCGATCTCAAACCCAGCAATCTCCTTCTCGACAGTCTCGCCAATGCAAAGCTCGCCGACTTCGGACTGGCTCGGGAGACGGACGGCGACGGGGTTGCCCATGACAGCAGCAGCAATCCGATATTTTCCCCGCCCTATGCATCACCGGAACAAATTGCAGGCCAGCCGCTGGATGTCCGCACCGACATTTTCAGCCTCGGTGCCACGCTCTATCACCTCGCCTGCGGCTCTGTACCCTCCAGCCGCCTTTACGACCTCGACGAAGTCGCTGTTGAACTCCGAGACCTGCTCGGCGGACTCCTCCAAAAAATCCCCGAACGGCGGCCTGCAACGGTCGACGCAGTGCTGGAACAGATTGATGAGCTGATCAAACGGCAGTCCGCAGGCAGCGTTTCGCGGCCCGCGGAAGACGTCAGGCCCGCCCGTACCCGCTGGCCCGCATCAGGCCTGCTCACAGTGGCCCTCGCCTGCATCGCAGTCTGTGCCCTGCTGCTGGTGCAGCTGCTGCCCGAACGAAACACGGCGATCGAACAGGCCGAGCCCGCCGGGAACCCCGCAAGCCCCGATGACACTCCGGAAACCGCCGCTGCCGCTGCCGCTCCGGCACCTGCCACCATCGACGCACCTGCCACCGTTCCCACCGATGCTCCGCAAACACCCACAGAAACACCTGCGGAATGGACGAACAGCCTCGGCATGAAATTTCGACTGATTCCGGCCGGGACGTTTCTGATGGGAACGCGGCAGCCTTCGTCAGACGCGCGACCGCAGCATGCGGTGACGATTTCAAAGCCGTTCTGGCTGGCAGCACATGAAGTCACTCAGGGGGTCTGGCAGGAGGTGATGGGAATCGCTCCATGGCAGGGCCAGGCGAGCGTTATGGAAGGTCCCGATGTCGCAGCGACGTATGTATCCTGGGAGGATGCGGTGGAGTTCTGCCAGCGACTGAGTCTGCGGGATGGAAAGCGGTATCGGCTGCCGACCGAAGCCGAATGGGAATACGCGTGCCGGGCCGGTACGACAACGGAATACAGCTTCGGCGACGAAGACCACCAGCTGGAAAATTACGCCTGGTGGGGCGGACTCAAAGGCGATGGCAACTGCGGCACCGAACAGTACGCGCACCGTGTCGGCCAGAAGCAGGCGAACCCCTTTGGACTGTTTGATATGCACGGCAATGCCTGGGAATGGTGCCAGGACTGGTACGATGACTCCTACTATTCAGCAGCACCTGTTACCGACCCACAGGGCCCCGCCACCGGCTCTGCACGCACCCTCCGCGGCGGCGCCTGGGAAACCGCACCAGTCAGCCAACGTTCCTGCTTCCGCTACTCCAACAGCCTCGACGCCCGCACCCAAACCACCGGCTGCCGAGTCCTCATCGAGTATCCCTGAACCGGATCCACCCGCCGATCACAACCTCCACCTCCCGAGCGGACGGGCGGAAGCCCCCGGTTGCGATTTCGGCACCCTGGTGCCCACCCCTGCCAACCCCTGAGCGGGCGGGCGGAAGCCCCCGGTTGCGATTCGGCACCCTGGTGCGCGCGGCGTTAGCGTCGCGCCGCAGGGCACTTTACCCGCAGGCTGCCGCCAGGCGGCTCAACGCGGCTCAGGCGGCTCAGCGCGTGTCCACACCGCCTTGTGTTTCAGCCCGTAGGGCGACACATCAATAGCCGGCGGCGTGAGCCGCCGGGGCCCTGCAGCAAAACACCTGCAGCCCAGCGGGCGACACATCCGGTGCGGCGCCGTTAGCCGCCGCACCAAGCCGTGCCGTCGATTGATTACCAGCGACCCACCGAGTCCTGAACGGAACGCGGAAGCCCTCGCCACGTGCCCCGTACGGCACGCAGGCACGCGGTCAGCAGCGCGTTGCCAGGACTCGTTACCCGCGGGCTTCCGCCCGGCGGCTCATCCATTCCCGCCCGGCGGCTCAACACGTTTACCCTCGCGGTCACCCGAGCTCGGAGGGCGGCCCGTAACCGCGGGATTCACGTCAGGGCGTGCGGAAAATCCCCTGCCGGTGTGCGCACAGCCGCGGCACCGCATTTGCTCTGCTTGCTTCCACAGGTGCCAGACTGCCAATATGGCAGCCTGCTGGTATGCACCAGGGGTCATGCAGGGTTCTACAACGGAAGGTCGTCCATGTCTGCCGACGCACAGGCTCAGCAGTATTCCTTTCAGGCCGAAATCCGCCAGCTGCTGCAGCTGCTTTCGCATTCGCTCTATCAAAACCGCGAAATCACCATTCGGGAGCTCATTTCCAACGCTTCCGACGCGCTGGACAAGTTTCGTTTCCAGCAGCTGACACACGGCGGCAGCGCTCCGACGGACCTGCGAATTGACGTGGAACCCGACAAGGAATCGCGGGTGCTGGTGATCCGCGACAACGGCATCGGCATGACTCAGGAGGAACTGATCGCCAATCTGGGAACCATTGCCCGCAGCGGTTCTCTGGAATTTCTGCAGCGTGCTCAACAGCAGAAGCAGGCTGAAGGCAGCCCGGATTTGTCCCTGATTGGAAAATTCGGCGTGGGCTTCTATTCGGCCTTCATGCTGGCAGACCGGGTCGAAGTGATTTCCCGCAGTTTCTCACAGGAATCCGCCTGGAAGTGGGAATCCACGGGTGACGGCAGTTTCACGGTGACACCGGTGGAAGGTGCAGTGGACCGCGGCACCAGCATTCGGCTGCACCTGAAGGAGGGACTCGATGAGTTCTCCGAACCGGTGCGGCTGCAGTACATCATCCGCAAGTACTCAACCTTTGTCCCGCATCCGATCCACCTGCAGTCCGAACATGTCAACAACCAGCCGCCGATCTGGCTGGAGCCCAAAAGCAGTGTGACGGACGAGCAGTATCAGAACTTCTTTGAGTACCTCACGAACTACCCGGGGCAGAAGCCCACGTGGCACCTGCACCTGTCCGCCGATTCTCCGCTGCAGTTCCACAGCATCCTTTACTGTCCCGACGCCAACCTTGAACGTCTGGGGTTTGGCCGTGCGGACCACGGCCTGCACCTGTGTGCCCGACGAATTCTGGTGCAGAACGACAACCGCGATCTGCTCCCCGACTACCTCAGATTCCTCCGCGGCATCGTCGACTCCCCCGACCTCCCGCTGAACGTCTCCCGCGAAGCACTCCAGGACAACACCATCTTCCGCCGCATGCAGAAGGTGATCACCCGCAAAGTCCTCGATCACCTCGATTCGCTCGCCGAAGAAAACCGCGAGACCTACGAAAAGTTTTACGCGGAATTCGGAGTGATTCTGCGTGAGGGCGCGAACAATGCCGACGGCAATCGGGACCGTATCGCCACGCTGCTCCGCTTCGCATCCACCACCAGCGCCGGCACCAGCCAGACGGTTTCGCTGAAGGAATACTGCGACCGGGCTCCTGCCGGCCAGGAACAAATCTACTACGCCTGCGGAACTGACCAGTCAACAGTACTCCGAGACCCGAATCTGGAAGTCTTCCGGAAACGCAATCTGGAAGTGCTGCTGCTCACCGATCCCGCCGACGAATATGTGCTCTCATCAATCGGCACCTTCCAGAACAAGTCGATCATCTCGATTGACGCGGCCGACCTCAAACTCCCTCCGGCCACCACCGACGAACAGTCGACCGACAAGCCAGCTGAATCAGCGGCTGACACCGCGGTTCCGGAAGGCTTCGATCGGCTCCTGGAAGTGCTCAGGGAAACGCTGGGTGATCAGGTCCAGGACGTCCGCCGTTCCGATCGACTCACCGACAGCGTGTGCTGCCTTGTCAACGCAGAAGGCTCCATGAGCACCACCATGCAGCGGATCCTGCGGATGAACGCCCCGGACTTCGAAATGCGTCGCATGATCCTCGAAGTCAACGCCGCCTCACCGCTCATCAAACGCCTCGCCGAACTCAGCGGCAACCCCGGCAACAATGACTTTCTCCGCGAATGCGGCCGCCAGCTGCATGCCAACGCCATGATCCAGGCGGGACTTGCGCCCAATGGCAACGAAATGGCCGCACGCCTCCAGAATTTCATGCTCCAGCTGGCTGCCGCTCGGCCGTAGTCCCTGGAAATTCATCCCCCGCCACTACAGAATGCAGTCCGCTTTCGCAGAGCGGCCCGGCCACCTCGCCGGGCCGCTCTGCTTCCCGCCGCTGTTCAAATTGGAGAATCGTCATGCGTTTGAGTGCAGGAT
>JBEAUF010000457.1:0-21208 GCA_041161565.1 Planctomycetota bacterium
GGATGGGATGGGATGGGATGGGATCACAGAAACGGTGCTGCCGAAAAAACTTGATGGACCGGATGAATCAAATGTGACGGCGACAGTGTGCACGGGGTTTCCAGAACGCTGGGTGGCGGGTCTTGCAGGTGATTTGTCGCTCCCTGAGCAGAGAGGTTGGGTCAACGCTGGTGCTGAGCCCGGCGGCCGCTGTTCGCAGAGACCCGATGGCCTGAAATGCCGCCTTTTGACGTGAATCCGCCGTCCTTATTCAGCAAAGCGTGCAGGGATGCGTCTTTGCTGATCAGCACTGTCTCTCAACGGGGCAATGCACAGCGACCGGGCAGTTCAAACCCCGGGGGCGAACAGCGAATTCGGCAGATTGAACACCGACTAACCATCGGAGGCCGCACAAACCAGAGAAGCATTTTCGGAGCACTCCGCCGCACTACCAGAAGCGCACCACTTCGGGTTCGGCGTCAGGGAGCAGCAGCCTTTTCTACTGCCCCGCGGGTATTCCGGTGAGCGACCTCGCATAGACATTTGCGAAACCAGCTGCACCAGCAGCAGCGATTGAGAAGCGGGTTTGATCGGCAGTGATTGTTGTGCTGTCTTTGAGCGGTTTGCCATTGATGGTAAAGGTCATCTGCTTTCCCTGTACCGCCACCACAATCCTTGACCAGTCCTCAGTTCCAAGCTGCTCCCGATTCAGCGACCGCCCGGCGATGGTGACTTCGCGAAACCCTTCTCCGGGGCGAACGTCCACAATGAACTCGCGGTCTGCCAGCGGTTCAATGCTGGTGAGGGTCACACTGGATTCCGACTTGCCATCACAGGCAAGTACCCAGTCCTGTACCTGCCAGTGTTTGCGGGTGGCTTCGGGAGCGTCCCAGCCATCCAGATTTAATCCAGTGTAGAGACTACGAAAGCCCCGCGCCGCGACTGCCACATGCTCATTTGCAACTGGCGTATCGGGCAACTCCTGGATCTTCATATTCCGATAGTGCACCACTCCGCCTTCGGATTCAATGCAGATGTAGCCCCTGCGGGGACTGGCATCTGTACCTCGCGTGACCACTTTGCCGTTAACTGCCAGGCTGATTGTGCCGTCACGCGCTTCAATGCGGTAGTGGTTCCATTCGGGCGACGGCTTTGAGCGTTCTTCCGTTGGGAATGCCCGGCTCCCCCCGCGGCCATTCATTGGCATCATGGTGGCACCATGAATCGGAAAAATGTCACCGTGCGTTGTGTGGCCACGGCTTTGTCCGTAGGCGTTTTCGAGCACCTGAACTTCCACGCTGCGATGAAATGGAACGCCTCGCGCTGTGATATCATCGGCCCAGACGAAAATGCCTGCATTGCCGCCTGGTACCATATGTCGCCACTCGACCTCAAGAATGAAATTCTGGTACATGCGATCCGTGCGAATCTCGCCCGTTGGACGCCCTGTGCAGACCAGCATCTGATCTTCAACGGACCACGTCGCAGGGGGAGTATTCACAAGCACCCAGCCGGAAAGGTCACGACCGTTGAACAGGGGGCGGAAGTTATCCTGACCTGACGCGGCCGCTGCGGCAAGAGCCACTGCAAAAACCGAGAGCAACTGGCGGCCACAGGCAGGACTGAACATAGGAGGAACCTTTAAGTCTGGAATCAGGAGCGGAGATACACCGCGGGCCGGAGAATCTGGCGGGCCGCTTTGGCGGATCGGCAACAAGGCAACACGACAGCACTGTGAATAGCCACGTTGCAGAGGTTAGCGGCGGAGCCCGATTGTGTCGAGCGGGCGGGCTGGCGGTGCAGGACACTTCGCGGACTGTCGAAGGCGAGCGTTCCATCCGTGGCAGCATCTGCTGGAACAGCAGCGGCAGGTCGGGTCCGAGCCCCGGGAATGGCGATGACCGACCGCCGCTTTGAACTGAGCGATGGGATCTGAGTGGCTGGGCGGGGGCAGTGGTTCGTTGTTCGTTGTCCGTTGTCCGTTGTCCGTTGTCCGTTGTCCGTGGATCGTGGATCGTGGATCGCCCCTGCATTCGCATTCCGTCCCGTGCTCAGCTATCTTTTCCGAGCATCTGTCACTGTCAATCTCTTTCACCCCACCAGCCCTACCTCACATGAAACGCGTCACCCCCAGATCCTTCCTTCTTCCGCTCCTGTTCCTGTTTGCCCTTTCCACACTCCGAGGGGTGCTCGAGGCCGCCGACAAGACTGATGTCACGCCGAGGGTTGTGGCGGCTGTCCGCGACAACAGCTTATCCATAAGTGCCACCAACGAGACCTTCGGAGACACGGCTCCGGGTGTGCCGAAGAAGCTGCGGGTGGAATACCAAACTGGCGATCAGAAGCAGTTGGCTGAGACAAACGAGGGAGGCCAGCTGGATATTAAGGCGCCTGCAGGACAGGAGCTGATCATCCTCAAAGCGGAGTACTGCCCTGCCGACGGTTCAAAGCCGCTGGACTATACTCAGCCCGCCGAGTTCCTGGACACGCTGCCGGGGTTCAGCATCGAGCATGTTCTGCAGGCGGACGCCGCTACCAACGGGTCGTGGATCAGTATGGCGAAGGATTCAAAGGGGCGTCTGCTGCTGGGTGGACAGAACAGTCAGCCGATCACTCGGGTGACCCTGCAGAATGGCAAGGCCGTCAATCAGGAAGTACTCACCATCCCAATCAGTGAAACCATGGGGATGCTGTTCGTGAACGACGCGTTGTACATCAGTGGCAGCGGCAGTCGAGGTTTCGGGCTTTATCGCTGCCGGGACACAAGGGGGAACGACAGTTACGACGACGTGGAATTTCTGCGGGAATGGCGTGGTGGTGGCGGCGAGCACGGTTCGCACGGGCTGGTACTGGGACCTGACAACATGCTCTATGCTGTCTGCGGAAACTTCACGGGACTTCCCGACGACCTCACGGACAGTTCTCCTCACCGCAATTACGGTGACGATCTGGCGCTCCCGCGGATGGAAGACGGCAATGGTTTTGGTGCCGGGGCCAAACCGCCGGGTGGCTATATCGCCCGCATGGATCTGGACGGGCGGAACATTGAACTCTTTTCATCGGGGCAGAGGAATACTTACGACATCGCCTTTAACGCAGACGGAGAGCTCTTTGGATGGGACAGTGACATGGAATGGGACTGGGGTACTCCATGGTATCGTCCGGTGCACGTATTCCATTCCGTTCGGGGCGGGGACAACGGATTCCGCGAGGGCAGTGCCAAGTGGCCGCAGTACTACGCAGACAGTCTGCCACAGACAGTGACGATCGGCATCGGTTGTCCAACGGGCGTCACCTTTGGCACTGGCGCGAAGTTCCCGGTGAAATATCAAAAGGCTTTCTACATTTGTGACTGGACATATGGTCGTCTGATGGCCGTGCACCTGCATCCTGAGGGTGCCAGCTACGGTGGCACGTTTGAGAACTTTGTATCCCCCAAATCGCTGCGAGGAAAAGGTCCGCGTGTACCGCTGAACCTCACCGACGCTGTGATCGGCGACGACGGGGCGCTCTACTTTACGATTGGTGGCCGGGGAACTCAGGCCAGCCTGTTTCGCGTATCATGGCAGGGCGACACCCCGGCCGTTGCACTGCCTTCTGCTGAGCTTGCAGATCAAACTGGCCGAGACGCACGCGATCTGCGACGCAGGCTGGAAGCCTTCAACGTGCAGCCGGATCCGGCTGCCGTGTCATTCGCGTGGCCGCATTTGGGCAACCCGGATCGGTATATTCGTTACGCAGCGAGGATGGCGATAGAGCGTAACCCACTGAGCACGTGGCGGGCTCGGGCTTTGGCGGAGAAGTCACCGGCAGCCGCATTCACAGCACTCCTGGCCCTTGCACGGCTGGGCAGTGCCGACAACCAGCCGGAGCTGCTGAGCGCGCTCGCGGCAATTCCTTCTAAGAATCTGACCGAGCAGCAGTTGCTGGAAAAGCTACGAGTCATTCAGGTGTCGATAGCGCGTCACGGCAAACCGCGCGGCGACACGGCAGCGCGAGTGCTGGAGGACATTGATTCGCTGTACCCTGCGGCAAGCGAATCGCTGAACCGTGAATTGTCACAGATCCTGATTGCCCTGGATGCGCCCGACGTGGCAGCCCGCACGATTGCCCTGCTGCAGGCGGCGAGGACGCAGGAGGAGCAAATCACCTATATCATCGCTCTGCGAAACCACCGGAGCGGCTGGAATATCGACCTCCGCCGCACGTACATGGAATGGTGGAACGGCCACAGCGCGAGCGGCCACAGCGATGAAACCAACCAGTGGTTCCGGTACGCCGGCATACCCTTCAACAACGGCGCCAGCTACGCCAATTTTATGGCAAACGCCCATGAGGAAGCAAAGTTCACACTGACCGCCGATGAGATACTGGCGCTGAATGATGTGCTTACCGAGTACAGTTCCCGTCAGTCACAGGAGCCGGCCCCTCCACTGTCAACAAGAAAGTTCGTTCAGGAATGGACCACGGCAGACCTGCGGCCACTGCTGGATCAGGTTGGCCGTGGTCGCAGCTTCCAGCGTGGTCGCGAGGTATTTCATCAGGCGCAGTGCAGTGCCTGTCATCGCTACGGTGATCGTGGCGGTGCGATTGGCCCCGACCTGACTGCCGTGTCAACTCGATTCAAGCGTCAGGACCTGCTGGAGTCAGCCACTGAACCCTCAAAGGTACTCTCTGAGCAGTACATGAATACTGCCATTACAACCACGGCTGGTCAGGTGGTGATTGGCAGAATTGTGGAGGAGACGACCGAGACTGTGGTGCTTCGCCCCAATCCACTGGCCCCTGAGACGGTGACGGTGCGAAAATCCGACATTGAGTCCCGCGAATTTTCAAAGACTTCTCCGATGCCCGCGGGACTTTTGAACACATTTTCGCAGGAAGAAATCCTTGACCTGCTGGCTTATCTTGAGGCGTTAGGCGATGCGCAGCATCCGAATTTTGCTCCGTGATGCTGACTTGCGGTGTCAACTGCGATTCTGAAACATTCAGGGAGGCACCGCCTCAGGCCTGCGTCATCCGGCTTTTTTTGAAGCCGCGCGGGCCCATGGCGGAACCTCCCTGGGATGTCTGTCGGCTGTCATGCTCAGCGGGTCTCCACGGCAAGATGGGTGGGATCGGCGAAGTTTTCCAGTGAGGAGCTGCGGGTTACGGGAGCTGCGGCGGGGCGGCATTTGGCGGAGGCCAGAGCCATTTCCCGGAGGCGGCTGTCAGCGGCAATTCGCAGAGCTTCTTCAAGCACTCGGTCGCCGTTCACGGGGCCATCAGCATCTTCAACCGTCACGTCGGGAACGACTCCTTCGCCGGCCATTTTGCGGCCATTGGGGGAGTAGAACAGAGCGGTGGTGATTCGCAGATCTCCGGCGATGGCATTCAGGGGGAAGTGGGTCTGCACGGAACCTTTGCCATATGACCGGCTGCCAACAACCACTCCGCGGTTGTTCTCCTGAATGGCGGCCGCGAAGATTTCGCTGGCGGAAGCGCTGTTTCCGTCGATGAGCACCACGATGGGAGTTGACCAGGTTCGATCGAATTTGGCTGTTTCGACCATGTTATCTCCATTGAGTCGTCCGCGAGTGCTGACGATGGTCCCGCAGGGCAGGAAGCGGTCGCTGATTTCGACGCAGGTGGTCAGCAGCCCGCCCGGGTTGCCTCGCAGGTCAACTATCAGCGACTTCATGCCACTGCGGTGCAGTTCCATGAGAGCCTGATCAAGTTCAGCGGTTGAGGATTTTGAGAAGCGGCTGAGGCTGAGGTAGCCGGTGGAGGTGCCGGGGAGCAGTCTCACATCGTTTACGGTCCAGACGCGGATTTTGCGTCGTACGAGCACGATGTCTTTTTCACCGCGTCCTTCGCGGAAGATCCGCAGGCTCATGCGGCTTCCGGCTGCACCTCGCATCAGATCGGTGCTTTCGGCGAGCAGCATACCGGCGAGATTTCGGCCATCGATCCGGATGATCACGTCACCGGTGGAGAGTCCGGCTTCGGCAGCTGGGCCACCGCGGAGAGCCTTCATCACCAGCAGTCCTTCTGCATGTTCACGCACTTCCACACCGATTCCGGTAATTTCCTCCTCCAGAGCAGCGCTGCGGACATCGGTCAGTTCTGCACCACTGCGGCTGGCGGGATCCGCGGGTTCCAGCCCGGAGAACTGATCGAGGGTATCAACGCTGCCGCAGGTGAATTCCCATGCAGCAACGCTGGATCCCAGGCCGGGGACGCTGGCGGCGGCGGTCATGACTTCGATCATGACCTTCCGCGCCCCTTCGTAGCTGGTCACGGGACCGCGGCCTGCGAGTCGTCCGAGCAGTTCGCGGAAGGAGGCAGTGCGGAAGGAGTCAGCTGACATACCCAGTCCGCTGGTGAATGCGGGGTTATCGAGGGCCAGTCCGAGATTTCGCAGAGCCCGACGGACTCGCACGTCATAGCTGGTTGGGTCGAGCGATCGTTCATCAATCCGCCGCGAAACTTCAGCGAACAGCTCCACAGCCTGCTGTGGGTTAAGCGAACGGATCACACGGACGGTCAGGGGGTTGGAATAGCGTCGTGTGAGCAGTTCGTTGATCTTCGCTGACTCTTCGTCATTGAGGCCTCGCGGAACGGGAGCGGGAATAAAGGGGTCTGACAGCGGACGGCCGGAGGGTTCACGGACCGGCGTGGACTTTCTCGGGGGAGCGGTGAAGTCATCCACGAGATCAGCGGGGGGGAAGTCATTGAGGAGTGGCCGCAGTCTCAGTTCGCGACCGCTGACGGGGCGAACAAGCCATGTCCGATTACCTGATTCACCGGTTGCAGGTCTCACGAGTCGTTCCGGGGAATCGCCGTTGCCTGGGCTTCGGACTGGCAGGCTCCGGCCGACACCGGACCGCAGCAGGCGTTCAGGAAACGCGGGAAACTCGCTGACCGAAGCATCGGTTTCCGGGTCTTTTGCGAACATTCCCGCGCGGGGTTCGTCTGCGTTAATCGCAGCGGAACCTGCCAGCAGCAGACTACCGGCGAGCAATTTTCTGCAGTTTCTGATCATCAAATCGACGGCACCCATGACTATTTCTCCTGCTTTCAGAAATTGTTTTCGGACTTTTATTCAGCGGTCGGCAACGGCGGTGAGCGGCTGTTCGGCGGACAGCAGTTCGCCCCGCAGCACGGGTATTGATCGCGGTGCCGAGATGGCCAGCCGCACTTTGTTGCCATCGATCAGGGTCACTCGGATCTCGATATCCGATCCAATCCACACGGTTTCTGATGTTTTGCGTGTCAGTACCAGCATGGCTCCATCCTCCTGAAATCATCTCCTGTGACTTCACATCCGGCGGCTGTTCCCATTGAACACCAGCGAGTGTTGTCATGTTGAAAGAATCTATGCGAGAACCGTGCCAATTCGACTTCGATTACATTTGACAGCCACAGAAAAATCGCAACACGTTTACCAACAACAATTTACACTAAATGGCAAACTTTGCCGATTTGCATTTTTTACGATTCTGGGGGAACTTTGAGTGTCTTTGCGAGCCACTGTTGCAAGTCAACTGCCGCGAACGTTGTCATTTTGACAATTCCACGAAGAGAAGCTCAACCAGATTCAAGGAGCGGATCATTGGACTTCCGTGCTGGTCGATTCAGTTCGCAGTCAGGGCACGCTAGACTCTTTCCTGAGAGTTTCGTGGAAGCCCTGCAGCGGGTGTGTTTTCCGGCAGAGCCTGTCACGCGTTCTCCACCCCGCCCCCCCTCCTGCATGGAGCTCCCGCCGATGTCCCAGCCTCAACTCAATCGCCGCTCGCTGCTTCGTTTGTCTGCTGCTGCCCCGGCAGCAGCTCTGTTTGCATCTGATTCCCTGTGTTCAGTGCTGTTTGCCGGCAACGCGTCGGCGCCTCCGGCCGATGCACGCCTGCAGGCTCTGCGGGACCTGAACGGCTACTTCCCCTTCACTCCCTCCGCCAGCCCGGCTGAGTGGGCCGTTCGCCGGGAGTACGTGATTCGGCAGCTCCAGGTTGCTTTGGGACTTTGGCCGATGCCAGAGCGTCCGCCGATACAGGCGGTGGTTCACGGGCGAGTTGAGCGGGAGGATTACACGGTTGATCGGGTTTATTTTGAGAGCAGTCCGGGACTGCTGGTCACCGGGAGTCTGTATCTTCCGAAGGCTCCTGCGAGTTCCCCCAACGGTACTCGTCCGACCATTCTCTGCCCCCACGGTCACTGGGCCAACGGCCGTTTCCACGACCATGGCGATGCAGAAATGCAAAAGCAGCTGGAGTCCGGCGGGGAGACCGACCCGGTTGGTGGTCGTCATCCTCTGCAGGCCCGCTGCGTGCAGCTGGCTCGGATGGGCTGTATGGTCTTTATCTACGACATGCTGGGCTATGCCGATGGCAGTTCTCTGACGTACGAGCTCGCGCATCGCTTTGACAAGCAGCGGCCTGAGCTCAGCCGTCCGGATCACTGGGGTCTGTTCAGTGCTCAGTCTGAGCTCCGCTGCCTGAATATCATGGGGCTGCAGACGTGGAACTCCATCCGCGCTCTGGACTGGGTCATATCCCGCGCGGACTGCGACCGTACCCGAATCGGCTGCACGGGCGCCAGCGGCGGCGGTACCCAAACATTCATCCTCACGGCGCTCGACGACCGCATTTCAGCCTTCTTTCCGGCAGTGATGGTCTCGACAGCGATGCAGGGGGGCTGTACGTGTGAGAACGCGTCTTATCTCCGAGTGGGTACGGGCAACATTGAATTCGCCGCCCTCGCGGCTCCTCGCCCCATAGCGATGACGGGTGCAGATGACTGGACGGTGGATATCGAGACCAAAGGCCTGCCGGAACTCAAACGCCACTACGCTATGCTCGGAGCACCCGACAATGTCCAGGCGAAGTACATGAAGTTCCCACACAACTATAATCTTCCCAGCCGCATGATGATGTACGACTTCTTCAATCGAACCCTGGGGCTGGGAGTTTCCGCGATTGCAGAACGGCCGTACATCCCGCTGACTCAGGAGGAAGCCACAGTATTCGGTGAGGGTCACCCGGCTCCGGACCGTTCCGAGTCCGCGGAGGTCACCCTGCTCAGATCGCTCGATGCAGCGTCCCAAAAACAGCTTGCGGCGATCGCCCCCACGGATGCAGCCAGTCTCACGGAGTTCCGCCGAGTGATTGGTGGAGCACTGGAAGTGATGATCGGTCGCAGCCTGCCTCCATCGGGAAGCACGCGGTTTGAAAAGCAGGAGCAGGCAGCCACTGCGGGCGTGACTCGCTTCATCGGCCGCCTGCAGCTGACTGCTCACAGCGAAGAACTCCCCTGCATCTGGCTGCTCCCGGACGCGTGGAATCAGCAGGCGGTGCTCTGGATTGACGGGCACGGCAAATCAAAACTTAACGGCGCCGACGGTGCTCCGATTCCAGCCATTGCCGGACTCCTCAAGGCCGGCTTCGCCGTTGGCTCCATCGACCTGCTGCTCACAGGTGAATTCACATCCGACGGGGAACCGGTGAAGGAGAGCCCCCGAGTCAACAACTCACGCGAGTTCGCCGGCTACACGCTCGGCTACAACCATCCGCTGTTCGCTCAGCGGGTGCACGACATCCTGACACTGCTGTCCTCCACCGTGTTCCACGAACGCCAGCCTCGGAAAGTGCACCTCGTTGGACTCAACGGTGCCGCGGCCCACGCGATTGTTGCTGCTGCGATCGCGGGCAGGCAACTGGCCAGTCTCGCCGTCGACACCCAACAGTTCCGCTTCGCCACGATCACCGGGATTCGCGACCCGCATCTGCTTCCCGGTGCCGTGAAGTACGGCGATCTCCCGGCACTGCTGGCTCTGTGCGCCCCGTTGCCATCGGCGATCGCTGGAGAATCCGAAGACTCATTGCCTGTGGCTTTAGCCGCATGGAAGGCCGCTGCCTCCCACCTCCGACTGCTCCCCACAGCCACCCCGGAAAGCCTGGCCGAATTTGTCATCGCTCAGGCGTGAGTACCGCCCCGGGCTTCAGCGGCAGACACCAACCGCAATCGATTGAGACGAACGGCGACAACCACGGACCGGAGGTCAACAAATGTCCTCCGGTCCAGCCAGCCAATTCGGACGGTCCACCGCGATTCAAGTTACTGCCAGAGACAATGCGACCGACCGATAGCTGTCCGTGGCATAGAAGTTCCATGAGATCAAGTGAAGGAACTGATGCGAATCTGGGGGGGTGGGGAGCGAGGCTGGGATGGCGTAATGGCGGAAGAAAGCGCCTATAGGGGCGTTTACTGCCGCCGCTGCCGGACGGTCCCCCAATGTTTGCCGTCTCACTCCCGTCCTGCCACGAAGGTCGGCACATCCGCGGCGGTGCCGTCAGCCACCGCACGGGGTTCCGTCAGCAGACTGGGATCCACAACCGGCAGGAAGATGATGAAGCCGTTCAACCTGTTGTGGCTCAGGGGAGTTGCAGGTCGAGGTATACAAGGCGGTGGTCTGAGCAATCGACGAGTTCTGCGGCTTCCCCGGCTGTGGGCCAGAAGACTTTGGCGGACAGCACCCTGAGGTCTGTGGATGGCAGGACATAGTCAACTCTCAGGTTACCGACGACACGATCTGAGAAATCGGCGGTGTCCTCAGCCGCCAGCCCGCGGTGCTGCTGATTGATGCCTGCCTGCCTTTCGGAGGTCAGTTCACCGCCGTCGCTCCTCGGTACAGGTTCCGCCCTGACTCGCGGATGCTGCAGCAGTTGCTGAATTGCGCCTGCCACGCTGCCACCATCCAGCGGATCTGCATTGAGATCCCCGACAATGACGAATGAGGCTTGATCCGACAAACCGCCGGTATTTCCGGAATCATCTTGAATCCAGCCACCTGTCTCGGGTGTGAGGTAGTCTCGCCACAGTCGGATTTCGTCGGAGTTACGGCGTCCGTTGCGGTCTTCCGCACCATCGAAGGCTGGCGGGGTGGGGTGGCTGGCGAGCACATGCAGTACTCGTCCGCCGATCTCCACCGGAACATCCCAATGGCTCTTTGACGACAGGCGAAGCACCTGCAGGTCTTCGGGGGAGTACCAGTTCAGTCCATTTGCGGGATCGACGGGCAGCAGTGCATTGGGCATCTGCATCCAAAGCAGGCGTTGAAATGTGCGTATCTGGTGATTGTGAATCGGGTATTTTGACAGCAGCAGCATTCCGTACTGTCCGGGAAAGCGGCCAAACCCGATGGCATCTCCGGGGCCGTTGGTTTTACCGTCGTGGTCCAGATCGCGCCCCGTGGGAAGGCCGGTGTTTACGGAAGCGGTCCAGAAGCATTGATACTGGATTGGCTTTTCGGGGGCCCAGGCGGCATCGGCGTCGAGGTAATTCTTCAGGAACAATTCCGCCGCCGTTGGGGGGTCAGTGAAATCGAATTCATTCAGGAGGACGATATCGGGTCGCACGAGGCGGAGGATGCGAGCGACTTTTCTGGCCTGCTGATTCTGATCAGAGCTCAGATCACGTTCCAGCTTTCCGGGATCATTGCGATTGAGGCTGCAGTTGAATGTCGCAACGCGAATAGCCCCCTGAGGTGCGCCTCTGTCCACGGGTTCATCGGCAGACACAACGGTACCGATGACAGGCAGGCAGAGCAGGGCGATCAGCAGAAAACGCATCGGCGGACCTTTGAGGCGGATGTGCGAGCTGCAATTTCGGGGTTGGATTCGGTCAGGCCGCTCTGGAGGCCACTCCAGGGCCCCCGACGAGCTGTCGGGTGACGAAGGCGGCGTAGTCGTGGGGTGTATCAATACCTGCGGCGGAGTGTTCCACAATGGCGACTCCGATTCCGGCCCCGGCCTGAAGTGCACGGAGTTGTTCGAGTTTCTCGAGTTGTTCAAGAGGTGCTGGTGGCAGCGATGTGAGTTCGAGAAGGAAATCGCGGCGGTAGGCGTAGAGGCCGATGTGGAGCAGCCACGGTGGTGTGGCCGCCCCAGTGAAGAACTGTTCGATGGGGACATCGCGACTGAAGGGAATTGGGCTGCGGCTGAAGTACAGGGCACGGCCGGCGTTGTCGAGTACTACTTTTACGCAGTTGGGATCCCGCACTGCGTCGGCGGATCGCATCGGTGCGGCGACGGTGGCCATGCGACAACCGGGTTCCTGCAGTTTTCGTACGAGCTGGGTAACAACGGTGGGGTCGAGTTCCGGTTCATCGCCCTGGAGGTTTACGACGGCATCGGCATCATGGAAGCACCGTCGGGCGACTTCAGCGATGCGATCGGTGCCACTGTTGTGTGCGCCGGTGAGTTCAGCGCGGCCCCCGAACTTCAGCACCACATCCGCGATTTCCTCGCTGTCGGTTGCGATGACGACGTCGTGGAATTCCGGACAACGGCAGGCCGTTTCCCACGCGTACTGGAGCAGGGGTTTACCGGTGGCGTTGAGCAGGAGTTTGCGGGGCAGGCGGGTGGACTGAAGACGAGCGGGGATGATGCAGACGGTTTTCATGGGAGCATCCGTGCTGAGCGTATGTTGGGGGCAGTTCGGGAGAGATGGGGATTGGGGTGCGTCGCAACAGATCGAGAGTGGAATCCATTCACGGGGCGTAGTCTAGACCCAATTCGGGATTCCTGTCAAAATCAGAAGGGCGGGTGTGGTGAGTGTGGGTGTGATTTTATTGACGGAACGACCATGCGGATTTTCTTTTCGGCAGGTGAGCCGAGTGGTGACCAGCACGGGGCTCGGCTGATTGGACAGCTGCGGGCGATGCGTGGGGATCTGGAAGTGGAGGGTTTCGGTGGGCCTGACATGCGGCGCGCAGGATGTCGACTGCTGTTTGAGCTGACGGAACTGGCGGTGATGGGTTTCCTGCGAGTGCTCCCGCTGATTCGCCGTTTCTACGGGCTGGTTGCCGAAGCGGAGCGACATTTTGATGCACAGCCACCGGACGCGGTGGTGCTGATTGACTTTCCCGGGTTCAACTGGTGGATCGCTCGCGCGGCCAGTCGGCGTGGAATCCCGGTGTTCTACTATCTGCCGCCTCAATTATGGGCATGGGCACCATGGCGAATTCGCAAGGTTCGTCGGTGGGTTGACCACGTGCTGTGTGCGTTGCCGTTTGAGTATGCGTGGTATCAATCCCGCGGGGTTTCCTCCACATGGGTGGGGCATCCTTTCTTTGATCAGGCGGCCGAACGGGTTCTGCGACCGGAAGTGATGGGTGAGATTCGTCCGGTTGCCACCGACCGTGTGGTGGCTTTATTGCCCGGGTCCCGTGGACATGAGATCGAAAAAAACTGGCCGGTGATGCTGGAGGTGATTCGTCGAGTGTCTTCGGCGGTGCCCGGGGTGCGCTGGGTGGTTGGAAGTTATCGGGAAAAGCAGCGACAGCGGTGTGAAGAGCTGCGTCATGAGCTGGCTCCGGAGCTGTCACTGCAGTACTTTGTGGACGCGACTTCTGAAGTGATTTCAGCGGCTGACTGCTGCCTGATGGTGAGCGGCTCAATCAGTCTTGAATTGCTGGCCCGCCGCAAGCCCGGAATCGTGCTGTACCGGGTTCCGAGTATTGGTCGGTTCTTTGCGAGGTTTCTGATGCTTTGCCGATATATCACGCTGCCAAACCTGATGGCTGACGCCGAGCTGTTCCCGGAATTCGTGTCCAATGGCAATCCGGAGCAGGATATTCGGAGGATGACGGTGTTGCTAACGGAGTGGCTGACGCAGCCTCGGGTACTTTTGGAGGCAGCGGGCCGCGTGGCAGAGCTGGCCGACCGCACTGCGGCACCGGGAGCCAGCCGCCGAACGGCTGGCTGGCTGCTGGAGCGGCTGGAAAACAGCGAGCGGAGTTCCGTTTCGAAATCGTGAGGAGTGGAAGCTTTCCGCTGCGAATCGGCGCTGTTCTGCTGCCATCTTCAGCGGCCGAGAGGGGGCGCGGGGGTCCTTGAATTCAACCAGAATCGGCGATGCTCCAGCAGCAGCGTCCTGCGATCGTTGATTTCAGATGTTGTGCGTCGCCACCAGCGCCAGGTTTCGGGCTGTTCAATCCGCACTCGGAAACGCACACGTTCCGGGACCCCTGCCAGGATATGCTGGATCAAAGCCAGTTGAAACCGATCTTCGGGATACAGGGGACTCCCAGTCCGCTGCAGCGATGCCTGGTCCAGCCGCACAGCGACGAGGTCATCGATGGAAGTTTGAGACACTGCGGCAGCAAACTCGGGCTGAACCCGCGATGCATACAGGCGATCAATCCACAGCTGCCATTGTTCAGGTCGCGGGGAATAGAGTTGCCAGGATGGCCAGTTATCGGTGAGCCCGATGAGTCCGGCGAGTGAGATGCCCCAGAGCAGGCAGACCCAGGCTCGCGGCGTTCGCGAAAAGCGTTCACCCGCTGCAACACCACCATGTCCATCCGGCAGATGCTGGTTGCTGAACAACACCGGCAGCAGCAGCAGGAAGCAGACATTCCAGAGCAGCACGGCGGGGCTGTGTCTGAGTCCCCACGGCCCCAGTGCGGCGATCAGCATCATGTGCAGCAGCATGGCTGCAGTAAGTCCGGTGCGGACGGCCCAGCCGCTGCCGAGCAGCAGTGCCCCAGTGGCCACTTCGCCACAGGCAGCCAGATAACAGAGCCACACGAGGCCTGCGGTATCGGGCTGCAGCCCTTCCGGGAGAAAGCCGGTCAGTTGCGTGAGAATCATTCCGGTAGGCCCGGCTTCCGGATGCGGAGACAGGCGCGACAGACCTGAGCAGATATAGGCGCAGGCCGGGAGGTGTCGCATGGCGAGCAGTTGTCGGCGCGGTTCACGAATCAAACAGCTGGCAAGATTCCACAGAAAAAATACGTGCCATGCCTGCAGGCAGTGCTGATTGCAGCAGCCCGCCAGAAATCCGGCTGTCAGCAATCCGCTGGGCAACCAGCGTGATCGCTGCGGAAGGACACAGTTTGAGGCAGCGGTACTTTTACCGACGAGTAACAGGCAGCCGGCAGCGATGAAAGCAGAAGCAGACATCAGGAGCCATGGAGGCAGCGAGGGTACGGAAAGCAGCGGGACGGTTGGAAAGCGACCGTTGTTGAGCCAGAGCGGCAGCGTGGCCAGCATCAAAGCCAGTTGGAATGCGGCCAGCAGTCGCAGTGCTGCCGCGACACGGCCCTCGTCCGCAGCAGGCAGCCGAAGGAAACTGAATGAACGGCTCATATGCGTCTGCCCGTAACTGGGAGCAGAAGTGTGGCCAGTTGCAGGGGAAGCTCTGTTTTGTCGAGGAGGTCTGTGGCCCATTCGGGCGGGGAGGCGGCAGGAAAGCCACTGACGGCAACCATGCGGGAACCGCGGCTCTGAACCTGTCGGAGGAGATCGTCGCAATTGTGCTGTTCATCGGCATCCACAACCATCCAGTCCGGTTGGCTGGGGGAATTCGCGAGGAGCTGCGGCAGGTCATTGAAGTTTGCGACTTCCGCCCGGTTGTGGATGTCCTCCAGCAGCTGAACAATGGTCTGCCGCAGCACAGCATCGGCGACCATCACGACGACGCGGCGATTGGCGGTAGTTTCGGACGTGAGAGCGGCTGCGGTGGCAACTTCGCGAGCGAAGACATCTTCGGGAGCGGCCAGAGGGGAGAGTGGCGGGCGACCTGCGCGAAGCTCATTCAAATGGTGGGTAATTCGAGCAGGAGCGGCAGCGACGGTGGTACGGGAGCTTGCGGGCCAGAGTTGGTGAGTGCGGGCCTCGGAGCTGCAGAGCGGCCCTTCGCAGCAGATAATTCTGCGAAAGAACAATCGTCCGATGAATTGCTGGACGAGCAGTTGAGGGTGTTCGTCGCACCAGGTGCGAAAGACGACTGCCAGATCCGGCAAAGTCTGATCACTCTCGAGAGCCGTCATGACCTGCTGCAGGGAGTTGAAGTGTCGCAGCCGGCAATCCGGGCAGTTCGTCTGCAGCCACGTGATCACCGGGAGGAAGACTGGTCCGCTGCCGATGGTGATGATTGCAGGCTGCGTGCGGCTGTGAGAGCCGGAGGCAGCAGCCGTGATGGGTGAAGCTGGCACAGGAAATCTTCAGTGACTGAGGAATTTCGGGCATTCCGGACGGGTGTTTTTGAGAGACTCAGGGCAGCGTATCCGGACGGTTTGCGGGCGGTGGTTGATCGAGGAACATGCGGTGCCAGAGTTCGAGGCAGAGCAGGTTCCAGAGGCGGTAGGCGTGATTGAACTTTCCGGAGGTATGTTCGTCGATGAGTTGTCGCACAGCCTGGGGGCGGAACAGTCCTCGACCGAGGCTGCGTTCGGAGAGCAGGACATCGCGGAGGAGCGGCTGGAGTGAACTGCGGAACCAGTGGTCGATGGGGACACCAAACCCCATTTTTGCACGATTGCGAATGGGTTCAGGGAGCAGGTTTTTGAAGGTATCAACGAGGATGACTTTGGAACGTCGGAAGGATTGTTTCCATTTCATTGGCATTCGGGCAGCCAGTTCGACGACTTCTGTATCGAGGAAGGGGCAGCGGCATTCGAGTGACGCGGCCATGCTGGCGATATCGACTTTCGTGAGAATATCACAGGGGAGGTAGGTTTGTGTATCAACGGCGGTGGTACGGGTGATAAAGCCGCGTTCGGGGTACTGATGCCATGCCTGCATGATGAAATCGGCCGGATCATGATCATCCAGCACATCGCGGAGCAGGGGCCCTGCCAGCCACTCGAGTTTTGAGCGACTGAAGATGGTGACCCAGTTGAGGTAGCGGCGTTCAGGAGTTTCAGCGAGTGATTCGGTGAGTCGTTTCAGCCGACGCAGGAAGGAGCGTTGTTCCACGCCGCCGGGCAGGCGACTGATGGTTGCAGCGAGGAGATTGCGGAGCGATCGGGGGACGATGTCGATGCGGCCGGCGGCCTGTACAGCCCGATAGCGATCATACCCGCAGAAAAGTTCATCACCACCATCGCCGGTCAGGGCTACAGTCACCTGCTGGCGGGTCATTTGGGCGAGGTACATTGTGGGGATAGCTGAGCTGTCCCCGAAAGGCTCGTCATAATGCCAGATCAGTGCGGGGAGTATCGCGAGAGCATCGGGGGTGACGACATCGTCGTGGTGGAGGGTACCGAGGTGTTCAGCGGCCATGCGAGCGAAGCGACGCTCATCGAAGGCAGCCACGGGAAATCCGATGGAGAAAGTGCGGGCGGGCTGTTTGAGGAGTTGCTGCATGAGCCCGCAGATAATGGTGGAATCGATACCACCTGAGAGGAAAGCGCCCAGTGGGACGTCGCTTTCAAGTCTGAGGCGGACGGCTTCCGTGAGCGTTTGTCTGAGTTCATCTTCGCGATCTGCGGTAGTGCGAGTGCGGCGATCCGGTTGATCCCAGGGAGCGTGCCACCATGTTCGCAGTTCAAGGCGGCCGTCTTCGAGGACAGCGAGCGTTCCGGGGGGCAGTTTGCTGAAACCCTGCAGCATGCAGTGGGGATGCGGCACGTACTGCAGTGTGAGGAACTGCAGGAGGGCTGAATTGCTGCGTTGCCGATGAACGCCAGGGATCTGCAGCAGCCCTTTCAGTTCGCTGGCAAAACTCAGCCGTCCTTCCTCGAGCCGATAATAAAGTGGTTTTTTGCCGACGCGGTCGCGGGCGAGCACGAGGTGGCCGAGGCGGGAGTCCCAGATGGCAAGTGCAAACATACCGCGGAGGTGCCGAACGAAGTCGAGTCCGTGCTGTTCGTAGAGGTGAACAATGACCTCCGTGTCGCCATCCGTGCGGAACTGGTGTCCGGCTGCCAGCAGTTGATTGCGAAGTTCGCGGTAGTTGTAGATTTCACCATTGAAGACGATTTGCACGGACTGATCTTCATTGCCGAGTGGCTGGGCGCTGCCGGCCAGATCGATGATGCTTAGTCGGCGATGTCCGAGAGCGACTCCGGGTGCATCAGGCGAGGGGGTTGCGGCGGCCCGTGTTGCCCCTGGCGACTGGCTGTGCGGCGGCGAAAACCAGGCACCTGCGGCATCCGGTCCGCGGTGCCGCAGGCTATCGGTCATTTGCTGCAGGACCTGGGCGTCAACAGCTTTCGACGCCTGCCACCAGACTGCACCGGCAATTCCGCACACTCGTCGGCGCGTCCTTTATTCGTAGATCGGGCAGAAGGTATTGAAGGCCGATTCACAAAAGACGCCCGGGTCATTGAAACGGCGTCCCTGATCAAGCGATGAAATGGCCTGCATATCTTCAGGCGACAATTCAAAGTCAAAGATGTTCAGGTTTTCCGCCATGCGTTCCGGAGTGACGGTCTTGGGAATCACCGATGTTCCGCGCTGGACACCCCAGCGCAGCAGGATCTGTGCGGCGGACTTTCCGTACTGCAGAGCGATACACTGAATTACGGAATTGTCAAGCAGTGAATCGGAGGGGATGGCCATACCGAGGCTGTAGTAGCTGGCCGGACCGAGTGGCGAGAACGCTGTGACGGCAATCTGTTCCTGTTTGCAGTAGCGAATGAGCTTTTGCTGTGTGAGGAAGGGATGTGCTTCAATCTGCAGCACACTGGGGCGAATGCGGGCAAAAGCGAGCAGATCGCGGAGCAGGCTGGTGCCGAAGTTGCAGATGCCGATATGACGGACGAGCCCTGCATCAACAAGGGCTTCCATGGCGGACCAGGTTTCAGCGAGCGGGACTCGGACTTCCTGCATGCAGGGGTTGGGGGAGGCGGGGTCGAAAAACCAGCCGGGCGGGTAGCGATGTTCGAAGGGCACAAAGCGCTGGGCGATGGGAAAGTGGATGAGGTAGAGATCAAGGTAATCGAGGCCGAGGTCTCGGAGTGAGCGTTCGCAGGCGGGGCGCACATGTTCCCGGGCGTGGTAGGTATTCCAGAGCTTGGACGTGACCCAGAGTTCTTCGCGGGTGCAGAGTTGTTGGGAGAGAGCGGCTGAGATGCCTTGACCGACTTCGACTTCATTGCCGTAGTCGCAGGCGCAATCGAGGTGCCGGTAGCCGACGGAGATGGCCGTACGACAGACGTCCGCCGCAGCGGGCCGATCGACTTTCCAGAAACCGAAACCAACGGCGGGCAGCGAGGCACCGGTGTAGATGGGCAGGTTGGATGGCATGGGAGTCCAGATTCCAGGGGGGGCAGGGAGCGGTAGGTGTGGAAGAATTGCTGCTGAGGCGGCTACTGTAACGGTCTGCGGGCTATGAACAAGCAAATTCGGAGGTGGTTTTCACTTCCATGGAACCCGGATTAATAATAGGCTTTCCCTGCAGCCGGGAACGTCCGGGTTTTGAGCAACTGCATTTTCAATAAGGAACCTGGGCTATGTCAGCATCTTCCGGTGTCGGGGCAATCCTGAAAATTTGCGGCGGATTGTTGATTACGTTTGGAATTATCGATTTCTCACTTTACACATTTTTCGCGTACGACCTGACTGGCTTCTCATGGTCACCTGTGGCCGCGGGGGTTGCCGGTTCGGTGCTGATGCGCATCGGTGGCGGTTCGTGATGCGGGCCGTGGTTGTGCCGGGTTTTGCTTAGTCAGTGAAGTGAAACTCATTGATGCTGAGCAGTGCTTCGAAGTAGTCGTGCCACGCAGCATCGGCTGTTGCACCGGCGATCTGTCGAGCGGTGATGAACTGCAGTCCGGCTGAGATTTCGTGGTCCTCGGGCGGGCGTGCGAAGAGCAGTCGCCAGGCCTGCTGGATCCGCTGTTGATCATGGGCCTGCTGAAGTCGTTGCAGGAGTTCGGCGGCGCGTTGTTCGGACCAGCTGGAGTTGAGCAGAAACAGTTGCTGGAGTGGTGTGGTGGTGGGTTCTCTGCGTGGGCTATGGGCGCTGGCTTCGGGGAAGTCGTGCAGTCTGAGGACCGGGTGAAGTTCTTCGCGGGCGATGACGGTGTAGAGTGATCGTCTGCGGTGTGCCGGATCATCAACAGCCTGTCCGGGGCCACCGGGTGTGAGATCAAGCACCCCGGCAGCGGCGAGTGCGGCATCGCGCCACATTTCCCAGTCGAGTCGTTTTCGCGGACCGCGCCAGAGCAGTCGATTGTCCGGGTCGAGTTCGCCGGGAGTGTTTCTGTACCGGGAGCTTTGTTGCCAGGCGTTTGACAACAGAATTTCGCGGTGGAGCCATTTGATGTCCCAACCGCGTTGGACGAACTGGTGAGCGAGGTATTCGAGGAGTTCGGGGTGTGAGGGTCGTTCGCCCTGGGCTCCAAAATCGCTGGTCGTGCGAACGAGTCCGGCTCCGAAGTGCTGGTCCCAGATGCGGTTGACAATTACGCGTGCGGTCAGTGGGCCGGCTTCGTGGAGCAGTGCATCAGCGAGCTGCAGTCGCCCGCTGCCGTCATTCAGGGCTCGAGGCTGATCCGAAGAGAAAACGGTCAGGAAGCGGCGGGGTACGATTTCGCCGGTGTTGCCGGGGTTACCGCGGCGAAAGACGGGGAGATCCCGAGCGGTGCCGTCGCGGTATTCGAGTCTTGTAAGTTCATCGCCGTCGGGCAGCACATAGAGGCTGGACTCCCTGAGCACATGCGCGAAGGGAGCATCGAAGCCGGGAGTTTGCTGTCGGAGCTGGGCAAGCTGTTGTTCGAGGGCAGCGGCTTCGGTTGGGTCTTTGTCTTTGACGGCCTTGAGTTTTGCTTCGAGGCTTCGTGCAGAGCTGCGGGCGGCGATAACGGCTGCAGCCTGATCGGACGGCAGGAGCGGTCGTTCGTCAAGTTGGGTGCTGGCGAAAACGCCGGCGAGACCGTAGTAGTCGGCCGTGGAGATTGGGTCAAATTTGTGGTCATGGCAGCGTGCGCAGGAGACAGTGAGGCCCATGAACGTGCGGCAGACGGCATCGACTCGCTCGTCCCATTCGTCGGCAACGATCTGTTCGATGACGATGGGGGCGAGCCGTAGCTCCTTCCAGTAGGTAGGGCTGAGCCCGAGGAAGCCGAGTGCTGCGAGGTCCTCGGGTTGCGTGTCAGGAAGGCGATCGGCGGCCAGTTGCAGGCGGAGGAATTGGTCAAAGGGCAGATTACGGTTGAAGGCGTCGACCACCCAGTCACGGTAGATCCAGCCTCGATCGGTTGGATTTTGCCAATCCGGGGTGAAATCCGTATAGCGTGCGAGGTCCAGCCAGACGCGGGCCCAGCGTTCGCCGTAGCGGGGGGATTGCAGGAGCGAGTCAACGAGGTTTTGCCAGGCTTCGGGGCTGTGATCGGCGGCAAACGCGGCCTGCTGTTCTGGTGAGGGCGGGAGTCCGATGAGGTCGAAGGTCAGTCTGCGGAGGAGGGTTTCGGGAGCCGCGGGTGGGCTGGGCTCGAGCCCATTTTGTCGCAGTTGCTGCA
>JBEAUF010000466.1:0-9518 GCA_041161565.1 Planctomycetota bacterium
CGCGTTAATCTCGTTGACACCGTGGACAGCCGGTGGCCCAGCAGAGCCCCCGAGCGGACGGGCGGAAGCCCACGGTTGCGTTTCGCACCCTGGTGCGTGCCCCTGCCCGCGGCGTCAGCAACGCGTTGCCAGGGCTCTTTACCCGCGGGCTCCCGCCCTGCGGCTCATGTGTGGCGAAAGCCCAGGGTTACGTCCCGGCACCCTGGTGCCCAACCCTGCCCGCGGCAGCAACGCGTTGCCAGCGCACTTTACCCGCGGGCTGCCGCCCGGCGGCTCATGCGTTCTCACCGCTCACTTCCACTCTCCCCTCTCTCGTACACCGCCGCCCCCTAGGCCCCCAGCAAATACGCCCGCAGATCACGCATGATCGCCAGACACCTCGCCGTAAAAACTTCCATACTCGGAACCCGTCCCTCCGACCGAATCTCCACAGCCACAATGCGGTGAATCCGGAGCGGTTCCCAGTTGCTTGAAGAGCGTCGCGTGGTTTCGAATGAAATCACGATCTCCACCGGTTGCCTCACGGGAGTCCTGCCCCACCTCTTGAAGAATCCAAGGCTGCCCACCTGGATCTTCATCCGCCCCTTTTCCTGCTCCGTAATATTGCCGCCCTGTTCCGAAATAAACGCCCGGAGCTTGATTCCGGTGAGCTCCAGCGATGTGCTGACTTCGATGCGATCAGAGAATTCAAAGCAGCCGTCTTTTTCGCGAACCTGAGTAATCTCTTCGGAAGGTGGCTCTTCAACGGGCGGAGGCGTTTCCGGAGCGGTTTCCTGGCAGGTCCGGTTGCGGCCGGCCGCCTTGGCGCTGTACAGACACGAATCAGCTCGTTCCAGCAGTGTCTGCACCGTATCGCCGCGCCGAGCCGTGGCAACACCCAGCGATGAAGTAACGGTCAGATTGCTCGTGCCACCAATGGAACTCCTCATGATTGACAGCCGCAGTCTCTCCGCCCGACGCACAGCAGACTCCAGATCAGTATCCGGACAAATAATCACAAACTCTTCACCACCATAACGACCGATCACCTCAGCCGAATAAGTTTCATTCTGCAGCAGTCGCGCCAGATCGGTCAGCACCTGGTCGCCGACCTGGTGACCAAACGTGTCGTTGATGCGTTTAAAGTGGTCGACGTCCAGAAAGATCACGCTCAGACTGCGAGTCCCTTCACAGTTGTGGTACTCCTCCAGCAAATGCCGAAGCCGGGCTTCGAGGTGTCCGCGGTTGGCGACGCCGGTCAGAGCATCGCGGGTTGCCGCCAGCTGCAGTTCCACAAAATCACGACTCTGAATCCGCACACCACTGTGATTCCGCAGAAACTGCACCACACCGTGCACATTCTGAGACGACCCCACCAGCGGCATCGTGTAGACGTCCACCTTCAGGTGCTTAGTGCCGCTCACCCGACAAAACTGACTGGCATACTGCGGACGACCCGTTTTCAGCACCTGCAGCACCATCGTGTCTTCACGTTCGGGCGGCGAAGCCTGCTCCTCCGCAAGACTCGTCAACTGCACATCCGGAGCCTGCCACGTGCGTTTCAGCGCGGAACGCACCGGAATCCCGGTCATGCCCCGCATCCCGTCGCTCCAGATCCGATAGTTCTCATGCGCGTCCACCAGATAATAGCCGTCGTACAGCTGCTGGAACTGGTAGAGCACTCCGATGATCTGCGCAAGCACCGCAGCCTCTTCCCGGACCTCCGGAGTCGGATCCGTCCGCCGCTCACGCTCAAACATCGCGTCCGCAAAACGAAACAGCGAACTCCCCTCGGCTTCATACCAGTGATTCAAAGTGCGGATCACGTTTTCATCATAACGCCGACCGGCTTTTTCCAGCAGACTGTCGATGCACTCACGATGCGTCATTCCACGCCGCCAGGGACGAGCAATGCACAGCGTGTCATAAGCGTCAGCCACCGCCAGAATTCGCGGACCCAGCGGAAGATCCGCCTGCTCCTCTTCGTTTTCAGGAGGTGCCCCCGACAGACCACGATACAGCATCGTCAACATGCTGATCACAGACGGGTCTGTCCAGAATGCCTGCAACATGCTGATCGCCGCATGCTGATGCAGCATCACAAAATCAAACTCCTCGCTGCTCAGCTTGCCGGGCTTGCGGAGGATATGGTCGGGAATCGCCAGCTTTCCAATGTCGTGCAGAATCGCGGCAATTTCAATCTGCCGACGCTGCTCGTCGTTCCATCCCAGCATTTTTGCGGTGCCGCTGGCAATCGCTGCCAGCCGCTGACTGTGCAGCAGCGAACTCGGATGCAGCGCCCGCATCACGCGCAGAATCATCGCAATCAAAGGACGCGGAATCAGCGATCGCTCAGCCGACTCCGGATGCTGCAGCCGCGCTTCATCGGCCATCGAAAGCATCCGCAACAGCACAGCAGTCGAGTCTGTCGGCATCGGTGATGTCAGCGCGGACACTTGCCACCCCGTCCTGAGATTACTGTCACCTGCTGAAGCTCCTGTGCCCACCATTACCCGTTTTCTCCGTAAGAACTCCTGCTGCCCCGCTGCAGACCCTAATACACAACCTCCACCCCGGTCGCTGGAAGTTCGCAAAATCTTTGGTGGAATATGAACAACAGAGCGAATTCGTCAGGATCGCTACAATCGTTGCAGAAAATCCGGCAATCGGAGCCATCGCGTGGACGTCACTGGCCAACACACCTTCCCCCACTACCGGGTCCGCACTACGCCTCCACAGGTCCTCTCCAGGCTGCTCCTGCTGCTCCTGCTCCTGCCACTGCCGCTGCCGCTCCGCTGCAGCTCACTCGCTGCCGCAGAACTCCCATGGATCCTCGTAAACCCCGCCGGTTCCGGCTTCGAAGAACTCGGCACCGGGCGAATATTCGACGCGTCAGGCTTCAATTACGACCATGATCGCTCCGGTCGCCTCATCGAAGACTACTGGCACACCGAATGGTCCTCAGTGGTCGAAGACTTCCAGGAAATGCGTGAACTCGGGGCCAGGGTCGTCCGCGTCCATCTGCAGTTCGGACGCTTCATGGAATCCCCCACAACACCCCGCCAAAGCGAACTCAAACAACTCCGCAGACTCGTCGAACTCGCGCAGGAAACCGGACTGCACCTCAATCTCACTGGACTCGCCTGCTACCACAAAGCCGATGTCCCCCCATGGTATGACGCCCTGCCCGAAAGCGAACGCTGGGCCGCTCAGGCCACCTTCTGGGAAGCCATCGCGCAAACCTGCCACGATTCACCCGCCGTGTTCTGCTACGACCTGATGAATGAACCCGTCGTCGGTGGCGAAACTCCCGCAACAGACTGGCTCGGTCCAGCCTTCGCCGGAAAACACTTCGTGCAGTTCATCGCCAGAGAAACACGCGGGCGGAAACGAACCGACGTCGCCGTGGCATGGACCACACAAATGGTCACCGCCATCCGCCAACACGATCCCCGCCACCTGATCACCGTCGGACTTGTTGACTGGAGCCTCGAACGGCCAGGCCTCACTTCCGGATTCGTGCCCACAGCCATCGCCCCCCAACTCGATTTCATCAGCGTCCACACCTACCCGGAAACTGATAAACTCGCCGATACCCCCGAACTCCTGCAAGCCTTCCAGACCGGACGGCCGCTCGTCGTCGAAGAAACCTTCCCCCTGAAATGCAAACCCGAACAGCTCGAACACATCACCCGCAATTCCAGCGGTGTCGCCGGATGGATCAGCTTCTACTGGGGAAAACGCATCTCTGAACATCAGCCGCAGAATTCCATTGGCGATGCCATCTCCGCTGACTGGCTCTCACGATTCTCATCACTCCTGAAAGAAAATCCCCTCGTCCGCCACGTCGCCACACACTGGCGGCAGCATCCGGACGGCAAAGCCCCCTTCACCATCGACCTCACCGCCTGGAATCAGCCCGCCGCCAGCCTCCAGCTCCCCATCGGAGTATTCGATTCGGGAATCGGCGGCCTGACCGTTCTCGAAGCCCTCCTCGCCGCAGACCACTTCCAGAACAACTCCCTGCAACCCGGCCCCGATGGCATCCCCGATTTCCGCAATGAACGCTTCATCTACCTCGGCGATCAGGCCAATATGCCCTACGGCAACTACCCGGCCGCCCGACGCGCCGACTTCCTTCGCGAACTCATCCTCAAGGACGCCGCCTTCCTCCTCGGACGCCGCTTCCACCCTGCCCCCGCAGGACCACACGCAGCCTCCCAGACTCGCTTCGATAAACCACCCGTCAAAGCCATCGTCATCGCCTGCAATACCGCCACCGCCTGGGGACTCGAAGACATTCGGCAAATCACCACACAACTCAAAATTCCCGTCGCCGTCCTCGGTGTGGTCGACTCCGGTGCCGCTGACGTCGCTGAACGCACACGCCCGGAACAACAACGCACCATCGCAGTGCTCGCCACCACAGGCACCTGCAGCAGCGGAGCCTGGCCCCGAGCCATCGACCGCAGCCTCACACTCGCCGGTCGACCACAGGCCATCGTCGTCCAGCAGGGCTCCAGAGGAATCGCCGGTGCCATCGAAGGTGACCCCGCCTTCGTAGCCCCCGCACCCAGTCGCACAAGCGCCGCATACGCCGGCCCCGCCGTCGGACTCGCCGATGCCACCATCGATCCAAAACTCCTCAACGCCTACAGCTTCGACCCCGCCGGACTCATCGGACAACCCGATCAACCAGCCACCCTGCAACTCAACTCCGTCGCCAACTACATCCGCTACGACGTCCTCACACTCATCGAAAACTACCGCCGCAACGGCGGCAACTCACCCATCGATACACTCGTCCTCGGCTGCACACACTTCCCCCTCGTCCAGGCCGAAATCCTCGCGGAATTCCAGCGCGTCAGACAACTCGAACAAAACGGACAACGACCATGGCAGAAACTCGTCTCCGAACACATCGAAGTCGTCGATCCCGCCAGCCTCGTCGCCAAAGATCTCTTCAAACGACTCGCAGCCCTCCAGCTCTTCGCCGCTCAGCCAGCCGCTGATCAACCCGCCACACAATCGGACCTGTTCTTTATGTCCGTACCCAACACCCACTGCCCCGAAACCCGCACCACACCCACCGGTGCCCTCGATACCGACTACAAATACTCCCGCGTCCCCGGCAGACTGCACATCGAAGACACCATCGTCGTCCCCATGCTCCCGGAACTCCTGCCAACCCCCAGCGCCAAACTCGTCCGCCTGCACCTGCCACAGGTCTCAAAACGACTCCCCCAAACCCACAATTAGCCGCAAAGCGGCAACCGCACTGAGCCGCAGAGCAGAAGCCGCACTGAGCCGCAGAGCGGAAGCCCGCACTGAGCCGCAGGGCGGAAGCCCGCGGGTAAAGAGTCCCGCCAGCACAACGCCAACGCCCTCCAGCGCGCGCACCAGGGCGAGAATCGCAACCAGAGGCTTCCGCCCACCCGCTCAGGAATCTGGCAAACACCACGGCGAACAGTCGATGTCAAACCGTCAGGCCGGCCCCAAATCCCGAACGTTTCAGCCCCCCTGTCGCACGCTCGCCAACAGGACACCCCGCAACGCGTCCGCACGCCAAACCCCCACACACCAGACCGCGGCGCAAAACCACGCCCGCCACCGCAACTCAGGCCAGACTCCTCAGACATCCGCACTGCGCATAAAGAAGCCCTTCGGCGGTGGGGGCGAGTTGGGTGTGGGGATGAACAAGAGAGGCTACTGGGGGGTGGCTGTGACGGCTGGGTCACCGGTCATCAGCGAGTGATCTCGTGGTTCAACACCAAACTCGGCCGCCGAAGGGCTGCTGGGCAGTCGAACGGTATGCACCTTCCGTGCCAATTCCCATTCTTTCTCATTCCAACCCGGGTCGGCCCCCAGCACAGAATCAAATTGGCGAAAAACTTTACCAAAATCCCCTGAAACATTTGCACTTTTCAGTTTTTTCTTCAGCGCCGAAAGATCTCGGCGCTTGCAACTTCAGCGCCGAGCTCATAGGTTTCAGTTGGTTTTCGGCGCCGATGGCTATTTTCGGCGCCGAAATGGGGCGCCGAAACTTCGGGGGATGCAGCTGTGTTCTTCAACCAGTCAAAAACCAGCCACCCCGTCGACCAGCGCGCCTTTCTTGGCACCTGCCTCACGCTGATCGTCGTCTACTGCGTGGTCATACTTTGGTATGTCGCCACCTTCCCCGATGTCGGCATCCGCTGCCTGCTCCCGGAATCCCGCGGCGCCGGTGAAGGCATCGAAATCCGTCGCTACGAGGACGCTCCGGGGGAAATCACCGACCCGGCTCCACGTCCCGGGGACAGTCTCCGCCGTCTCAACGGCCAGCCGATCTCTACCTATTACGACTTCGCCCTCGCCCTCCAGGGCCTGCGGTTCGCGAAGATTCCCCCAGGTGGCCAGCTGGCACCTGGCTCGGACCCCGGCGAACTCAAAGTGCCGCCGCTGGTCGAAATTTACTCCCAGGATCCCGGCGGCCAATCACGGCGGATGGTCGAAGTGATCTACGTCTCGGGCGATTCTGAAACCGGTCGCCCCGGCCTGCCGCAACGCGCCTATCTGCCGGTCCGGCCCGTGCGGATTGCTGAAATCTCCATGACGATCATCTGGTTTGGGTGCCAGTTAAGCATTCTGGCGCTCGCCATGTCCTCCTGGTGGTATCGGCCGTCCAGCCGAGTGACTTATGCATTCTGTTTGATGTCCTGTTTTTCGATGGGCGCCTTTGTTCCCGGCTTCCACTGGTGGATGCTGGTTGGCAACCCGCTGCTCAACGTCCCCTTCATCATCTGCGCCGGGCTGCTGCCAGCGCTCATTCTTGACTTCTTCCTCGTGTTCCCCCGGGAATCCGACCGTTTGCGGGACTGGCGTCGCTGGGCGGGCCTGGCAGTCTATCTGCCCATGGGCCTGATGAGCCTGCTCATCGTCCTGACCTACTGGTCCGGCTGGGCACTCAACGGCCGGTCCTCAGCCGGTGAACTCACCGTCCTGCAGAAGCTGGCGGCCATCTCACAGCTGCTGTTTCGCGGCAGTATCTCGCTGCAGACTCCGGCGGCCGCTGCCAACGTACTCCTCTCCGCACTGCGACTCCAGGTGCAGACGGCGATTGGCATTGCCTCTCTTTATTTTGCCGCCACCGTCTTTCGACTCGGGCGCTGCCTGCTCAGCAGCAACACGCCTCGCGAGCGTCGTCAGGTGGTGGCCATCCTCTGCGCCGCACTGCTGGCCACAGTTCCGATCGGCTACACCCTGTTTCTGGCATTCTTCCGCGAAGTTGACTTCGCCCTCGGAAGCGCCCAGCTGCCGATGTTTATCGCCAGCATGCTCTTTATGGCGGCCTATTCACACGGAATGCTCCGAGACCGCCTGATGCTGGCCGAGGACGTGGACGACCGAGGCCGGAGATATGTCGCCATGTCGCTGCTGGTTTCGGGCGGCATCGCCGTGGTGCTGGCGTGCGGTGGAGTCATGGCGCATCTCTGGAGCCTTCCGCTCAACTCGTCCACCACCCAGCAGATCTCCCTGTTTCTGATTCTGCTGCTGGCAACCGGACTCTGCCTCTGGGCTCGCGACCGTCTGCAGGCAGTGGTTGACCGCCGGTTCTTCAGCGAGAAGTATCAGCTGGACCGTGCGATGCAGGCGCTCAACCGCTCCGCCGCATACCTCGCCGATCCCTCCGCCATGGCCGAACTCACACTCCGCACCTGCGCCGATGTGATGGCGTCGTCCTGGTCCATGATGTTCGTCCGTGACGGACACGGCACTTTTCGACTCATCGGCAGCCGCGGCGCAATCCAGGCCCCCGCCCAGCTGCCCGCAGAACGACTCCGCGAAATCCAGTCCGAATCCGCCGTCATTCCGCGACTGCCCGCCGTCAATCGCGACTCCATGGACGCCGCCCAGCAACTGCTTCACAGCCACCGCGCTGAACTCCTCTGCCGACTCGTCGGTGACGATGGCCTGCACGGCATCATCCTGCTCGGTCGCCGCGAATCCGGACTTGCCTACTCCGCAGAAGATTTCGCGTTCCTCCAGGCCATGGCCCAGATGAGCGTTCTCGCACTCCACAGCTCCCGCGCCAACCAAACCATGGCCCGCCTCAATGCGGAACTCAAATCCAAAATGGAGAACATCGCCGAGCAGCAGCGGCAGCTCGCAGCGCTCCGCGCCGAACTCACCAACCTCCAGCAGGATGCGGGACAGCATCCGGTGCAGCAGAGCGACCAGCAGCTCGATCGCGAAGGTGTTCGCGGCGCCAGTCCCGCTCTGCTCGCTGTCCTCGATCAGGTCCGCAAAGTCGCCCGCAGCACCTCCACCGTACTCATCCGCGGCGAAAGTGGCACCGGCAAGGAACTGCTCGCACGCGTCATCCACCGCAACAGCGATCGCGCCAATGAAAATCTGATCTGCGTCAACTGCGCCGCCCTCTCCCCATCACTCCTCGAAAGCGAACTCTTCGGCCATGTTCGCGGTGCCTTCACCGGCGCACATGCCGATAAACCCGGACGATTCCAGGCCGCCCACAACGGCACCCTGTTCCTCGACGAAATCGGCGATGTTCCACTCGAAACCCAGGTCAAACTGCTCCGTGTCCTCCAGGAAAGAAAGTTCGAACCCGTCGGCAGTGACCGCACGGTGGAAGTCGACGTCCGACTGGTCGCCGCCACCAACCGCAACCTCGAAGAACTCATCCGCCGCGGACAGTTCCGTGAAGACTTCTTCTATCGACTCAATGTCGTCCCACTGACACTCCCACCACTCCGCGAACGCCGCGAAGACCTCGCAGAACTCGTCTTCTACTTCCTCAGCCGCTCCGCTCGCAAAACCCATAAACAAATCCGACAAATCGACCCCGCGGCCCTCGAAGCCCTCGAACTCCACGCCTGGCCTGGAAATATCCGCGAACTGGAAAATGTGATCGAACGCGCCGTCGTCCTCGCGGAAAGCGAAATCGTCACGCTCGCTGACCTCCCCACAGAACTCCGCAGAGACCTCCCTGCTCCCGCAACCACAGTCTCTCCACGCAACTCAAACACCGTCACACCCGACCTGCGACCCGTTAAAAGCCTCGCCAGACGCACACGCGCCACCAACAGCCAGCAGGGACCAAACACCAGCCGGGAAAACCCGGAAACCGCCGAACAACCACCAGAACTCACCGCCATCGAAGAAGAACAACTGCTCCGCGATGCACTCCGGAAAGCCGGCGGAAACAAAGCCGTCGCCGCCCGCAGCCTCAACCTCGCCCGCAGCACCTTCTTCAGCAAGTGCCGACGCTACGGGATCTCCTAAGCCGCCACCGTCGCCTTCCCCAGCAGCCTCCCGCCCGGCCGCTCATCCAGCTGGCTGTTGCGTTTGCAGAACTCCTGAGCGGGCGGGCGGAAGCCCCCGGTTGCGTTCCGGCACCCTGGTGCCGCGCACTGCGCGCGGCGTCAGCATCGCGTTTGCAGGGTTCTTTACCCGCGGGCTGCCGCCCTGCGGCTCATGGTCGGGCGGCAGCCTGACGCTGCGCGAGAGCGGAGAGAGTGGAAAGCAGGAAGTAGAGGAGA
>JBEAUF010000471.1:0-8205 GCA_041161565.1 Planctomycetota bacterium
CGCCCAGCCCGCGCCCCGACTCGCCATGGAAATATTCGTGAAACAGCAGCAATTCATTCCACGCGGGATCGTCCCGGTACCGGGCATCCCCGCCGTGACAGGGACGATGACCGTCGGCACCGGGCATGAAGACGCTTACCTGTCGGCGCATGAGTTCTTCGGCGACCTGGCCGAGCGTCATCAGGCAGCCAGAACCGGTCGGACATTCCACTTTGAAGTCTTCGCCGTAGAATTCGTCGTAGCGTTCGAGGGCTTCGATGAGCAGATAGTTCATGGGAAACCAGACCGGCCCGCGCCAGTTGCTGTTGCCCCCGAACATGGCGGAATCTGAGTCGCCCGGAACATACCCCACACGGTGCTCCTGTCCGTTCACGTGAAACACAAACGGGTGCTGCAGATGCACGCGAGACAGCGAACGAATTCCCCAGGGCGAAAGAAACTCGTTTTCATCAAGGATGTACCTGAGCATTCGTTCCATGCGTTCGCGCGTGGGGATGGCCAGCAGTCGAATGGCACGAGCCGGGCGAGTTTCATCGGCGTCCCGTGACACCTGCATGAAGGTCATGTTTCGCACGCGATCCGATCGATGTTCAAGGAACCATTCCATCCGTCTGCGAAAACCGGGCAGCTTGTTCAGCACGACATCGCTGAGGATGATCGAGGTGAACAGCGGAATGATTCCAACCATCGAACGCACCCGCAGCGGAATGTGCTGGCCGTTGTTGTAAAGATGGTCGTAATAAAATCCGTCCCGCTCATCCCACAAACCAATCTCACTCAGCGAATTCATCGCATCCGCGATCTCGATGTAGTGCTCGAAGAACTTCGAAGCCATATCCGCGTAGGCCGGGTTCTCACTCGCCAGCTCCAGAGCCATCGTGAGCATTCGCGCGCAGTAGAATCCCATCCACGCCGTGGCGTCCGCCTGATGCAAATGACCGCCCGTCGGCAACGGGCGCGAACGATCAAACACACCAATATTGTCCAGCCCCAGAAATCCGCCGCTGAAAATATGCTTGCCCAACAGGTCCTTGCGGTTCACCCACCACGTGAAATTCAGCAACAGCTTCTGAAAGGTCCGCGCCAGAAACAGCCGGTCCCGACGACCTGGCACACCCGTGTTCTTGTAGACCCGCCAGCAGGCCCACGCATGCACGGGCGGATTCACATCACTGAAATTCCATTCATACGCCGGAATCTGCCCGTTCGGATGCATGTACCATTCACGCAGAAACAGCAGCAGCTGATCCCTCGCAAACCGACTGTCGACATCAGCCATCGGCAACATGTGGAACGCCAGATCCCACGCCGCATACCACGGGTACTCCCACTTGTCCGGCATCGACACAATGTCACGGTTGAACAGATGCGGCCAGTCCGCGTTGCGAATCTGACGCCGCGACTGCGGCACCGGAGGCAAATTGGGGTCGCCATCCAGCCAGTCTTCCACCACGTAGTGATAAAACTGCCGCGTCCACAGCAGCCCCGCGTATGATTGCCGCAGAATCGGCTTGATTTCTGCCGGGAGCGATTCCGGGATCTTACGCGCGTAAAAGGCGTCGGCCTCCGCTATCCGCTGCTCGAAAATCCTCGAAAAACTCGCCCCGAAATGCTCCTCCGGAGCCGGATCCTCCGCAGGACGCAGCCGCAACTGCAATTCCGCAGATTCGCCGGAACGCAGCGACAACCGATATACGGCCGCAGCCTTCGTTCCATAATGCTGCGGATTCACCGCGTCCACATGCCGGCCAATCAGATATTCATGAAAGGCGTCCTTGTACCAGCGGCCCGCAAGCTCCCGATCCGCAAGATACTTCGGGTGCGATTCGTTTTCCGTGAACAACCACAGCGGCGGACGACCGTCCGGGCCCGCGTCGGCCGTGAACTCATAACGCCCCAGCGTCATGTGCTCCGCTATCACCTGCCGACCATCCTCCAGATAAAGTCGCGGCTTCGGCCAGCAACCCTCGTGCGTACAGCCCCATGTCCAGGTGTTGCGAAACCAGAGCGTTGGGAGCACGTGCAGCTGCGCCAGAGCAGGCCCCAGATTCACTATCCTCAGCCGAATCAAAATGTCGTCAGCACTCGCCTTCGCGTATTCCACAAACACGTCAAAGCAGCGATTGCGGTCGAAAATGCCGGTATCCACCAGCTCCAGCTCCGGCAGCTGACGGCTGCGATGCTGGTTTTCATTCACCAGACGCGAATACGGATACTCCTGCTGCGGATACTTATACAACGCCTTCGCATACGAAGCCGTCGGCGTCGCATCCAGATAGTAGTACTCTTCCTTGACGTCCTCACCGTGATTGCCCTCGTGGCCATTCACTCCGAAAAATCGCTCCTTCAGAATCGGATCACGGCCGTTCCAGAGCGCTACGGAAAAGCACAGCCGACACTGACGGTCGCAGAACCCCAGCAGACCGTCCTCTCCCCAGCGATAAGCACGACCCCGCGCATGGTCGTGCGGAAATGACGTCCACGGGGTGCCGTCGTGCGAGTAATCCTCGCGGACCGTACCCCACTGACGCTCCGGAAGATATGTGCCCCAGCGTTTCCAGTTGGCGCCGTCCACACGCGCCTCCTCCTGCTCCAGACGCACAAGCTCGGCGGTGGCGATTTCGAGAGCATTCATCGGTGACGTCACCCGCACGTTCCTTCCGCAAGACCGTCCCCGCCTGTCAGCACCGGAGCGGAACTGCTGCGATCCTCGCTGCCCTCCGCAACGGCTGCTGCCGAGGGCACCACCATCAGTCGCGGCGCCTTCCGCGTCTGCTCAATCACCCGCTGCATGTGCTCCGCTGACATCGTCTCCATTTCCATCAGGTCCGCAGCCAGCTTCTCCAGCGTCTCCCGCTGAGCCGTCAAGGTCTCCATCGCCAGACGACACGCGTCGTCCACCAGCCGCCGTACCTCCAGATCAATCTCTCGTAAGGTCGCCTCCGCGTGAATCGACTCAGACACAATACCGCCCGAACCCGCCAGAAACGGAGATCGCTGCGATTCGCTGTAATACATCCGCCCCAAACGCGGACTCATGCCAAACTCAGTGACCATCCGACGAGCAATATCGGAGGCGCGCTGGAGGTCGTTCTGAGCACCCGTGGAGGTTTCATTGAACACGATCTGCTCAGCAGCGATGCCACCCAGGAGCACCGCCAGACGCGACTGCAGCTCGCTCTGCGTCAGCAGCTCACGGTCGTCTTCCGGAAGCTGCAGCATATAGCCCAGTGCCCCCATGCCACGCGGGATGATCGAAATCTTGTGCACCGGATCCGTGTGCGGCAGACTCGCCGCCACCAGAGCATGCCCCGACTCGTGACACGCCACCCGACGCTTGACGTCCTCAATGATGATCCGCGAAGACTTCTCCAGCCCCGCCATCACCCGCTCGATTCCATCCTCAAAGGATTTCATCGTCACACGCTTGTGGTCCCGCCGAGCCGACAGCAACGCGGCCTCGTTCACCAGATTTGCAAGGTCCGCACCCACAAAGCCGGGCGTCAGTCGCGCCAGTCGCTTCAGATCCACGTCGTCCGCCAGCTTCACCCGCCGCGCATGCACGTCCAGAATCTTCTCACGACCCCGAATGTCGGGACGATCCACCAGCACGTGCCGGTCAAATCGACCCGGACGCATTAACGCCGGATCGAGCGTCTCCGGACGGTTCGTCGCCCCCATCACAATCACACTGTGGTCCGTACCGAAACCGTCCATCTCCACCAGCAGCGCATTGAGCGTCTGCTCACGCTCGTCATGCCCGCCCGGTGCCCCGCTGCCACGAACCTTACCCAACGCATCCAGCTCGTCAATGAAAATAATGGCCGGTGCCCGCTGCAGCGCCTGCTGGAACATGTCCCGCACCCGCGCGGCACCCACTCCCACGTACATCTCCACAAAGTCCGAACCCGACAGCCCGAAAAAAGGCACTCCCGCCTCGCCCGCAACCGCCTTCGCCAGCATCGTCTTGCCGGTTCCCGGCGGCCCCACCAGCAGCACCCCGCGAGGAATCCGGCCGCCCAGCGCCTGATATCGCGCCGGAGTGCGGAGAAAGTCCACAACCTCCTTCAATTCCTCCACCGCCTCGTCAATACCCGCCACATCCCGGAAGGTCACCTGCACGTCCTCCTGAGCATACAGCCGGCCACGACTGCGCCCAAAAGACATCGCTGAACCCGCACCACCAAGCCGCCGCATGATGAAGATAAACCCACCCACAAGCAGCGCAGTCGTCGCCAGAAATGGCAGCATCTGAGCCCACTCGCCGGCAGGCTCGTCAAATCCATAGGCAATCCCCTTCGACTCCAGCTCCCGACGCAGCTCCTCCCGCGTCTGCTCGCTCGCACTCAGCAGCGGCGTGTAATAACTCTTCCACTCCAGATCCCGATTCGAAAGAATCGCATCCCGCGTGTGGTCCTGCCACGTCAGATAAGCCTCGGATATCTGCAGCTGATTCACACGCTCCTTCGGGCGTTCTCCCGAACGAATCTGCCGCAAAAACTCGCTGTACTCCACCCGCTCACCCTGCCACGATCGGGAAAGCACAGAAAACAGCACCGCACCCAGTATCCCAAGGATCAGCAGGTACCAGAATCCGCCGCCGGATGGCCCACGTTCCCGACGACCACCCTTCGATGCACGACCACCGTTACCCGGGGACTTCTCGGCGGGAGGCTGCTGCTCACCAGTCATGGATTTAACCTGATTTTCAGGGAAATTGAGTGTCTCACCCCCCCACTCTAGGACGACTCCCGCAGAGGGTCAACCTGCCGATGACTTTCCGGGAGGGAATCGCGGGGGAAAGTTGAGAATGAAACGGCCGCCATCACGGCCGCTCCCCTGCCAGCACCCGCAGCTCAGCACCCGTCAGACATCGCTCCATCACATGCACCGCACCAATCAATCCCCGGTAGTAATGACAGTGCAGGTAGAAATATTCGCCACCCAGGATCAGTGAATCCGGGATCGCCTCATCAACCCCCAGCTTCGTCGTCAACCCCGACCCCGCTTCCTCGCCGTTCAAATACAACGTCACCCGCCACTGACCGTCAGCCGGACTGCACGTCAAAGCCACATGCTGCCACCGATCTGCCTCCACAACCGACTCCGTCACCAGCCGATCATTGACGTTCAGCCACGCTGCCAGCCGATAAGGCGCAGACTGCCCGTCAAGGCCCACAATAAATCGCCGCGCACCATACCCCAGAATGTCGCCTCGACCCGGATGCGGCCCCAGACCCATCGCCGCCGCCGGCCGAATCCAGGCTGCCAGCGTGAGTGCTCGCAGGGGGCGACCACCACCATGAAAACCTCCCAGCCCAAACGCACCGTGCCGATGCGGCTCATAATTCGACCGCAAATTCGGATTTCGCAGCCACGTGTCCAACAGCCCCAACGGCGGAAAGTCCGCCCGCTCTCGCGGATTCTCCGCAAAACGCAACGACGGACGGCCGGAGTCCACCACCCAGTCCACATTCGCCAGCTCCAGCAGACGATTTTCCGCCGAACCATGGTTGTATACGTACAGACCGGACTGTTCTTCCATCCGCAGGTCCCACAACACCTCAGCCGCACTCGCAGTCACCGGGGCTGCCGCCAACAGACTCGATTCCACGCTGCTGCCAGCTTCCAGCGGTTCAAACCGCACCTCCGAGACAAAGACCTCCCCAGTGCCTCCGTTCCCCAAACACAACGCCAGACCACCCGTTCCCGTCGGCACGTCCACAACCATTCGCTGCTCACGCCAGTCAAAACTCCCGGCACCAAACCAGCCGCTCCGGCGACTGAGAATATTGCCCTCGTCCAGCAACACGTAGCCGTTGCCGTGCACGTCCGCTTTTTTCAGACACAACACCTCCAGACGACCACCCGGCCCCACCGCATTCACCGAACGCACTCGCGCCGTTACCAGCCAGCGACCTGGTAATGGATCGACCGGCCCCACAGGCGCTGCTGCAAAGGCAGTCGGCCCCAGTCTCAGCTGAGCTCCTCCGGTGTCCACAAAGTCATAAGTCGGCCGCGCGTTGTGACCGGATAAGAACGGCCGACCGCCCCACCACGGCCGGTCCAGGCCAACCCGACGCGAAAACTCAATCCGCGGCCACTGGTCCCCAGCAAAAATAAAACTGCGAGCCGGATCAATTCGCGGATTCGACTGCACCTTCGACCGCGCGAACATTCGCGATACCTCTTCAGCCGGATAACCCGTGTACCGATAACGCACCTTTAAGCGGTCTCCCTCCCGCAGGGACGCCGGAGCAAACGCCACACCGGTATCGTAAAATGCCGCACACACAGCCGTGTTCAGCTGCCGTCGGCCCGCCTCACCCGCTTCACCCGGCAACTCAATCCAATCCGGCTGAATCTGATACTCCACCACCGGAGATATCACGTGACGCTCACCCGTCCGACCATGCCAGGCCCTCAATCCATACACCGGTTCAATATCCTCCAGCGGCCCCGGATCAAAGGGTGACAACGGCCGATAACTCAACTCCCCGTCCCGACCACGAATCAACAGATACTCCCAGCGAAACGGGTCCAGCGGCGTGTGGTGCTCAAAGTCAAACCCATATCGAAATTGAAATGGCGGGCCAGCCAGCATCTGCAGCTGGCTCTCTATCTCGTAGACGTATGCGTCCCGGGACTCGTCGTATCCAACCGTGAGCCGACTTGTTGTTGTGAAACGATCACCCACGTGCTTCGCCGACCAAACCGCCGACAGAGATTCTCCTCGACTGTCAACAGCGACCTCCGGCTCCGTCCAGACCACCGCCGCCTCTTTGAACGCCCCCTGATTCTCAAGTCCCCAGTGCGAGTCGAACGTGAGCATCGGTCGAAGATCCGGCCGCAGCCGGGCAAACATCGATGGGTCACCCGCATAGTGCAGCTGCAAAATCGGTTGATTGTCGTCGAACACAAACTGACGGCCTCCCAACCACCGACGACTGCTGAGCTTCAGCTGATGCGGAACACGCACGTCCGCCGGCTGCCGCTCAATTCGCCTCAACACCCCATTCGAAAACGTCACCTTCCCGTTGCTGGAGACCCCCACAGCCGCCAAACCCGACTCCAGACCTGGCTCCAGACGATCCACATGCTCAAATAACTCACGATCATCCACAAACACCTGCAGACGATTTCCAGACACCCGAAAACGCACGCGAACTGCCACGCCGGCCTCCAGCCGACAGGGGACCGACTTCAAATAACCACCCTCGGGGAAACGCACCAATGCGCATTCCTGGTACTTCGTGGAAAATTGCAGCCGATAGCCGCTGCTCCCGTCCACAGCACCCCGCAATAACAGCCCCGCCTCAAAGCCACGGTCCCCAAACTTCGGATCCGGCCACGCTGACCAGCCCGAACCGAAAAAATCAAACTGTGACGCCGCTGCATCCACCGACAATGTCACCGCAAATTCACAATCTCCGTACGCCTCCGCAGAAGCCATGTATGACCATTCACTGCCCTGCAGCACCAAACGGCCGCTATCCCGCGACACCGCCGCAACACCTCCCGCTAACGGTTGCCACCCGCCGAAATCCTCCGCCCGCAACAGACCGCAGCCCACACACGACACAGCCAGCAACACGCCGATTCGCACCCGCCATCCCTCCCCAAAGCCGACCGCTGAACAGCCGTCCGACAGGACCTCTTCCGCCAGAGCATAATCGGATCCCCGCAGTCATACCACATTCCCGCCCCCACCGTCGCCTGATGCAGATGCTCGGCACGTGTCAACAATAATCGCGAATAATTGCCACCGATTTTCAAACCGCTGCAGCCGCCCAAACCACAGCCGGAAAAAAGCAAAATTCTGCAGCATCTCTGCATTTTTCTCCGTCGGTTTTGCCCACGTCGCGACGCCTCTCTCACCGGAGTCAACATTCCCCGAAGGCAACACACCCGGAGCGTCTCATGGCGAAAAATCCACTGAAAGAGGCCCAGAGAAAACTTAAGGAACAGGAAAGAAAACTGAAAGCAGGACTCAAAGACCTCGAAGAACAGGCCCGCGAATCTCTGCAAGTTGTCGCCAATCAGGCCGCCGTCGTCTATTTCAAAGAATCCGACAATCCGAACTTCGACGACTGTGTCCTCCTTGCCGCAGCAGCGTGCGCAGCCGCCTCCGCAAAAATGGGAGCAGGTACCGGACCGTGGGGCGCCGCAGGAGCCGCAGCCCTCGGCGCCGGAGCTGGTATTCCC
>JBEAUF010000479.1:0-5291 GCA_041161565.1 Planctomycetota bacterium
GTCTTCGCACCTTGGTGCGCACCCCTGCCCGCGGCATCAGCAACATTATGAGCGGGCGGGCGGAAGCCCCCGGTTACGTCTTCGCACCCTGGTGCGCACCCCTGCCCGCGGCATCAGCAACATTATGAGCGGGCGGGCGGAAGCCCCCGGTTGCGATTTCGCACCCTGGTGCGCACCCCTGCCCGCGGCGTCAGCAGTGCGTTGCCAGGACCCTTTACCCGCGGGCTGCCGCCCTGCGGCTCATGTGTGGCGGAAGCCCCCGGTTGCGTTTTGCACCGTGGTGCGCACCCCTGCCCGCGGCGTCAGCAGTGCGTTGCCAGGGCACTTTACCCGCGGGCTGCCGCCCTGCGGCTCATGTGTGGCGGAAGCCCCCGGTTGCGTTTTGCACCTTGGTGCGCACCCCTGCCCACGGCGTCAGCTGCGCGTTGCGAGGACCCTTTACCCGCGGGCTGCCGCCCTGCGGCTCATACGTGCGCCGCCCTGCGGTTCCGGGTCCTGCCATCACAAGCGACCGTTCACATGCGAATCTCAAACCCCTTGCGGTACTCCCGACCGCACAACGCAGTGGCCTGGGGATCTCCGATGACCTCGCGTTTTTCGGCGTCCCAGCGGAGTTCGCGGCCGAGTCGCATGGCGATGTTGGAGAGGTGGCAGATTTCGAGCATGCGGTTGTGCGACCAGACATCGGAGATTGGCTGTTTGCGGGACTGCATGGCTTCGATGAAGTTGGCGGTGTGGTTGGCACTGACTTTGCCGCCGTAGACTTCTTCGATAGCGCCTTCCGGGAGCGGTTTGGATTTGAGCTCTTCCACGGGGGCTCCGCTGATCCGCCCGCGGTTGACAAAGAAGCGACCGGCGGTGCCTTCGAAGAGGATTCCGTTGTCGCCTTCGCTGGTAATCAGCATGGTCACGTCATTGGGCATATCGGCCTGAATCAGAAATTCCGTGGCGGCGTTGTACTGATCCGCTTTTTGCGGGTGACCGTCACTGCTGTAGGGGACGGGCAGCGAGTATTTAACGGGGGTGATCTTTGAAGGCCCGGTGGCGACAGCGTCGATGGCCCAGCAGGCGATGTCAACGTGGTGGGCACCCCAGTCGGTGAGTTTGCCGCCGGAGTATTCGTGCCAGTTGCGGAAGGAGTAATGGCAGTTGCTGAAGAGCGGGACGCCGCCGCCGTAGCCCTGACGCAGTTCGGGAAGCGCACGGTAGGCGACTTTGGGGGCGGGGCCGAGCCAGAAGTCCCAGTCGAGTCCGTTGGGGACGGGAGCTTCGGGGATCACGGGCGATGCTTCCATGCCGTTGATGCCGCAGGTGATTTTTTGAACCGTACCGATGCGTCCGGCGCGGACGAGTGCGATCGCCTGAAGAAATCGCAGGTCGCTTTCCGTGCGCTGCATCGTGCCCACCTGGAACACGCGACCGGTCTGTTTGACGATCTTCTCGATAAGCTTGCCTTCGTCGATGGTGAGCGTCAGTGGTTTTTCGCAGTAGACGTCTTTGCCTGCAAGCATGGCTTCGACGGCGATTTTGGTATGCCAGTGATCCGGGGTGGCGATCATCACCGCGTCGATATCCTGGCGGTCGAGCACTTTGCGGTAGTCGGCAAACGCCTCCGGTTTTTTCTTCTGGGCCTTTTCAAGCCCTTCCACGTTGCCGGCAAGGACCCCGGCGTCCACGTCTGCGAGTGCCGCGAAGTCGGCGAAGGCCAGCGATTTGCTGGTGATATGGGCACCCTGATTGCGAAGCCCGATGGTGGCGAACACGGGGCGGTCGTTGGGCGACCGATAGCCCGCAGCGCGGAGGCTGGAAGGAGCAAACACGGCGGCAGCGGCAGCTCCGGCGAAGACCTGCAGAGAACGGCGACGGGACGTGCGACGGGTGGGAGTCATGAAGGCGTTTCCTGGAGCAGGGGAGAAGGAATTGGTGAACGGTTAGTGGGCTTGAGTCTGGTCGGGGCGTGTGAGCACAGCCAGGCAGGCGGCGGCGGCGGTGGCAACATTGAGTGAAGGGACGGGACCGAGCGGGGGGAGGGAGGCGAGCTGGTCGCAGCGTTCGCGGCTGAGCCGCCGCATGCCGGTCCCTTCGTTACCCAGCACGAGCATCCAGGGGCGGTCGCGGGGGATTTGGTGGATGGAGGAGGTGGCGCGTTCGCAGGTTCCGAGGATCCAGATGGCGGCTTCGCTGGCACGCTGCAGGCTTTGGGCGAGGTTGGCGACGATGGCGAACGGGACATGTTCGACACCGCCGGCCGCCACATCACAGACGGTGGCGTTCACCGGGGCGCTGCGGTCTTTGGTGAGCAGCAGTCCGCGGACGCCGAAGAAACCGGCCAGCCGAAAGAGTGCGCCGAGATTCTGCGGGTCCTGGATCTGGTCGAGTGCCAGCCAGAGTCCGCGGGGGGCATCGCCGGGTTGCAGGAGTTGTTCGAGGGGGATGGGGGAGGGTGGTTCGACGATGGCGGACCCGGCGCCGGTGCGTTCGGTGTCGCGGCGGGGTCCGGAGCCGCGGCGGTCGTCGAGGGTTTGGATGGTGATGGGGATGGACTTTTGTCGCGCGAGGCTGACGAGTTGATCCCAGGGTTCGGGGGGCTGGGGTGACTGGAGTCGGAGCGACTTGACGGCGCGGGGGCGGCGCTGGATGGCAGCGAGGATGCTGTGGGGGTTACGGAGTTCCAGCATGCGATTCTTTGTGGCCGCGCAGGAAAAAACGCGGAAGCAGGCAGAGCTTCCGCGTTGGAGTGTCGGTGCGATTGGTGGTCAGGCGGAGCCGGCCGTGGGCGGGATCAGTTGACGGCGGCGGGCAGGACGTTGATGCGGCGACCGTTCTGATCGAAGAGCACGGTGCCATCGATGAGTGCGTAGAGGGTGTAATCGCAGCCGATGCCGACGTTGCGCCCGGCGTGCCATTTGGTGCCGCACTGACGTACGAGAATATTGCCGGCGACGACGGCTTCGCCGCCGAACTTTTTGACACCGCGACGCTTGGCGTTGGAATCGCGACCGTTGCGGCTTGAGCCCTGACCTTTCTTATGGGCCATGACAGATCCTTTTTGAGTTTCGGCCGGGGGTGATGATTTCCGGCAATTGTTTGATGATGTGCAAATTGCCCGTTTCGGGGCGTGGATTGTGACGAATTATCGGGCTTTTTCAAGCATTTTCCGCAGCTGCAGCAGCCAATTCCCGGAGAAAAGCGGATTCGGGCGGCAGTTGCCATCTGCGAACATCCGGGGGCTTTTCACGCAAAAAGCTTGCCATTTGCAATCCAGGCGGGTATCATCCGCGTTTCGATTTTTCCGGCCCGGTCGTCTCTTCTCCGTGCGGCAAATTCCGCCGCTCCCGCTCACACACCGCTTTTCTCGCCGCAACAGGCCCTATTTTCCGTGTTCGAATCCATCTCACAAAGTCTTGGTCGGGCCTTCAGTGCCTTCCGGGGATCCGGAAAGATCACCGAAGCCAACATCCGCGACGGCATGCAGCAGGTCCGCTCCGCCCTGCTCGAAGCCGACGTGGCCTATGACGTTGTGCAGCAATTCGTACACACCGTCACCGAAAAATCCATCGGCGAACAAGTCCTCAAATCGCTCCGGCCCGAACAGCAAATCGTCGGCATCGTCCATCAGGAACTCATCAGCCTGATGGGGCCCGTCGACCATTCGCTCCCCATCCGCCGCGACGGCACATCCATTATTATGATGTGTGGTCTGCAGGGCTCCGGTAAAACCACCACCTGCGGCAAGCTCGCTGTACGACTCAAATCCCAGGGTATCACACCCTATCTCGTCGCCGCCGACCTCCAGCGCCCCGCCGCCATCGAACAGCTCAAAGTCATCGGCTCCCAGGTCGGCTGCACCGTCTACAGCGAAGATCCCGCCACCAGCAACCCCGTGCAGGTGTGCCGCAACGGCGTCAAAGAAGCCAAACGGCTGGGCGCCAAAGTCGTTATCCTCGACACCGCCGGACGTCTGCACGTCGACGCGGCCCTCATGAAGGAACTCCAGCAGATCGACGCCGCGGTCAGTCCCGACCAGGCCCTGCTCGTCTGTGACTCCATGACCGGCCAGGACGCCGTCAACAGCGCCAAATCCTTCAACGAATCACTCGAACTCGACGGCGTCATCCTCACAAAACTCGACGGCGACACCCGCGGCGGCGCTGCACTCAGCGTCAAAGCCGTCACCGGTGTCCCCATCAAGTTCATCGGCGTCGGCGAACAGCTCGATCGGCTCGAAGATTTCCACCCCGATCGCATGGCCGGCCGAATTCTCGGCATGGGCGACATCCTCTCGCTCTACGAAAAAGCCCAGCGCGAATTCGACCAGGACGAAATGCTCCGCCAACAAGAGCGGATGCAAAAGGGACGCTTCACGCTCGATGACTTCCTGAAGCAAATGCAACAGGTCAAGCGGCTCGGGTCCATCCGCGACGTCATGAAAATGATCCCCGGCATGGGTGGCATGGCCGATCAGATCGGTGACCTGAATCCCGAAAAGGAAATGTCCCGGATCGCCGGCATCATCAATTCCATGACGCCGGCCGAACGCCGCAACCCGGAAATCATCGACCGCAGCCGCCGCACCCGCATCGCTCGCGGCAGCGGCGTCCAACACGCCGACGTCAATAAACTGCTCAAAGACTTCTCCGCCATGTCCCGCATGATGCAGGACGTCAGCAACCTGGGAATTCGAGATCGCCTGAAATTCATGCAGGGACTGGCCGGCAGCGGAATGCTCGATCCTTCCGTCGACCTTTCCGATAAAAAATTAAGAATTCAGCGGCCCGCGGCCGACATGGACGCGTTGCGGGAGAAAAAAAAGAAACAACGCAAAGAAGCTCAAAAAGCAAAAAAACGCAACCGACGGCGATAACCCGTCAAACCCATTCTTCTCAAATATCCACTTTCACCGTTTTTTGTTCTGGTCCGGAGTTCCAATGGCTGTTCGCATTCGTATGAAGAAGATGGGCCGTAAGCACCGTCCGTTCTTCCGCATCTGTGTCATGGATTCGCGCGTCCAGCGCGACGGCAAAGCCATCGAAGAAGTCGGGTTCTACGACCCAATGGTCCACGACAAGGCCGCTCGCGTGAAAATGAACATCGAGCGCGTCGACTACTGGATCTCCGTCGGTGCTCAGCCCAGCGAAAAAGTCAACGCACTGATTCGCAAAGTCAAAACCAATCGCTTCGGCACCGCAAAGGCTCCCCCGCCAATGCTCCCGCCAAAAGCCCGCGAAGAAGCCCCCGCGGCTGCGCCGGCCGAAGCCGCTGCTGAATAACGACCGCTCCGGCCGCCATTC
>JBEAUF010000059.1:0-66490 GCA_041161565.1 Planctomycetota bacterium
ATCCATAATCAGGTCAGTTTGAAAGTCGACAGTGACACTGGACTGGGCACCACCGCGAACGATGCGGACGGAAGGGGGAGGTGTGATGTTGACGACGGGAGGAGCGGGCTTAGGATCTTCGATACCGAGCACCAGTCTCATGACTTCGGGCGAGGGCAGTGTGCCAAGATTTTTGCGGTTGGGATCCTGTGGGAGCAGGTTGAGGGAGAGGTCTCCACGCTGTTCGACTGATTTCAGCACCTCAGCCTGCTCGGGTGTAAGTTCCAGCGTGAGTTCAAAATCGCCTACGGGCTGCGGTCTGCTGCTTCCGGAGAGGATACTGTTGGAGTAGGTGTCATCCTGAATTGCGAGAATCCGCACGCCTGGGATGAGCGTGTGGGTTCTGACAGATTCAGTTGACGTCGAAGAGTTCCCGGAGTTGCGTCGGAACAGCACGTCCACCCAGGTGTCGGGGGCGGCAAATCCACGGATGCCGCCAACGAGACTGACGCGTACGGTGGAGGCCCGCATGCCTTCAGAGAGTTTTTCAGCGGGTGTGGGGCCAGTGCCTTCCGCGTAGACGGAGTCCAGCGCGAAGGCTTCGCCAGCATTGATGGGGGCTTTGAGAAAGCGGCCGGCGAGTTGTGCAGGGGTGTTGAACACCTTTTTACCCTTGACGAGCTTGTTGAAGTCATCTTCTGAGAGGCTGACCATGTACATGTCGGAGAACAGCAAGCGTCGCCCGGGCTGGAGGTCGCCGCTGGCCACCGGGATCTGCCTGAGTGGCGGTGCCGGTTTTTCCACGACTTCAGGAGTCTGATAAACGCGGTACGCAACGGCCACAACGCCGCACACGAGGGCGAACAGGACAAGGAAAACGAGCGGGGCACTGCGGGGTGCTGAATTTGTTGAAGTAACACTCATGGCTGATGACTCTCTGCGTCCTGACTTGAAAAATCTGCTTCAATACGGTTGGGAGCCTGTCGTGCACCGGACAGTAAAAATGCCTGAGGGGTGCAGTTGCCTGACTTTAAATGTCAAACGTTTTAGTTGGAGCTCTCTCCGGAGGCGGTCGGAGCAGAGACACTGATGGTGTTGGAGAGGTTGGTGGCACCATCGGTGTACGTGCTGGTGGAACCGCCTGAGCCGGTTAAAGTAAAGGTGTAAGACTGACTGATTGATTCGAAAGCGGCAGACAGATCGCCGTACTCAAGGACGAGTGCATCGCGATAGCTGACGAGTCCCACAAGGACCCCGAGAGTGATGATGGTCCCCATCAGGAGGTACTCTGCGACCTGCATGGCGCCATCTTCACAGGTTAGAAACTGACGGAGCAGAGTCCGTGCAGATCTTGAAACAGACGTCGAGTTGATCATTTGTCACCATGAGAAGTGGATCGAGTTGCGGATCCGGAAGATGGAGATGGGTAACGGGTTAATGGCAGGGGAACAAAGTGTTTCAGGGTCAGGACAAAGCTGTGAGGCGCACTGCTGAGGAAACATATTCAGGGGACCGGCGGAACTGTTTGATCAGGGAAAGTTGGGGAGGGCAGGGAGAAGCAAAAAACGGGCAAACCAGTGGTTCGACTGATGCAGGATGTCGTAGAAGATTCACGCCGAGGTGGCCTTAGAGAGCTGTAAACCGGGAAATGTTTCACGTGAGACGCAAGATTTGTGCCTGAGCGGTGTTTTATCTGCGGAGCGCGGACCGAGAGGGTCGGCAGGTACTGTTCAGACCAGCACTCGAGCTTCATCCTCATCGCTCTGACTGCGTTTTCTCTCCGTTCTCCGCTCCCGAGTTTCCTCAGGACCGAGCAGACCGTATTCCTCCAGTTTTCGATACAGTGTTGACCTGCTGATTTTCAGAGTTCTGGCAGCTGCCGCGCGCTTGTTGTTGTGCAGCTGGAGGCAGCGGATGATGGCTTCACGAGAGGCGTCATCCACACAACGTTCCAGTGGCACGACGCTGGCGGAATCCGCACTGCGAATGGCGCCCACGGCCGGTGTAAAGCTGTCCATGCCCATATCCCGCTCAGCCAGCAGCGGACTGCGGGCGAGGGTCATGCAGCGCAGCAGTCGATTGCGAAGTTCCCGGATGTTTCCGTCCCAGGGGTGTCGGGCACAGCCCCAGAGCATCCGCAGCGAAACTCGCAGACCCGGCTTGTTCTGTTCGTGTGACAGATCGCGAAGGCAGTCGAGAGCCAGCAGAGGGATATCCCGGCCGCGTTCACGCAGTGATGGCAGCACCAGATCAATCACATTGATGCGATAGTAGAGGTCGCTGCGAAAACGCTGCTGCTGAACCAGCCGCCGCAGGTCGACGTTGGAAGCGAAAATCAGGCGACAGTGCGCGTGGGATGTTTCCACCGTACCGAGGCGTTCAAATTCGCCCGTGTCGACAACTCTGAGGAGTTTGGCCTGGTCGTCGAGTGTGAGCAGGTCAACTTCATCGATGAGCAGTGTGCCGTCCCCGGCCGCCTCAATTTTCCCCATACGTTCCTGGGTAGCCCCGGTGAACGCCCCTTTGGTGTGCCCGAAAAGTTCTGCCAGAATGAGGTCTCGGGAGATGGAACCACAGGGCAGGTACATAAATGGGCTGGCGTGTCGCGAGGACCAGCCGTGAATTTTTCGGGCAGTAGTGGATTTTCCGGTTCCTGTCTCACCTGAAAGCATGATCGGGACGTTGCTGTCTGCGACCTGGCGGGCTGTGGTGAGCAGCTCCCGCATCTGATCGGAGTAAGTCATGACGTCCCCGGTGGGCGTTTCAATCCGGTAGGGTTCCGGACGTGTGCCGGGCGGCGCTTCCGAAAGCCAGGCTGGCTGGAACTGGTTATGCGCTGCAAGGTCCCATTCGTCATCCACGACAGTGAGCAGTGAGGCGGCGACATCCAGGGGAAATCCCCCCTCTGTAACGGCCACCAAACGGCATCCTTTCATTTGGTGCAGAATGGCTGCGAGGTCGCCTTCGAGACATTGGGCGGAGCGTCCGCGGACGTCAAGAAAAAGGGTATCCGGCTTTCGCTCCCAGGGGAGATCCAGCAGTTCTGCGGCCGAGTGGGCATGGATCCACTGCAGATCGTGGCGGACGCCGCACAGTCGGAGCAGGTCGGGCTGAGCGTTGAGAGTCTGGAAGGAGAGATTCATTAGGGGAATTCCGCAAGTGGTGATGACATCTGATCCGGCAAACTATCTTCACCAAACACCTCAAGCCACCCATTTTTACTCAATCATGAAAGTTTTCACTCAATTTCCAGGGCGCCGTGAAGGCGGTGCGCGGGGCGCCCGAGTTGATGCATCGGGTCAACGCGGAATGGTGCATTTTTTCATCGTGAGCGGGAAATCCCCCCCATCCGCGGATTCGCCAGCGGCAATCGAGACGAATCCCTTCGCCGGGTCGCTGGCTTGCTTGCTTATCGCACAGCGGTGCGGCAGAATGTGGTGGTGCTTCCACCATTTTCCCTCCCCTTCAGCCTGCCTCCAGCGGTGTCCCATGCTCCAGCAGTCGAACTGCGTCCGGTCAAACCAATCAGGGGTGCTTTGGGGTTTTTTGCTGACGCTGTTCCTCGCGGTTCCGGTGACTGCACAGGAAGCTGCACCGGCAGCGGTACAGCCTGTGAAGGAGGGTCATTCCCAGCACGGTGAGATTTTCAACGAGGGTCCGCGTCAGTCTGCGAGGTTGATTGAAGGCGTGGGGCGGGTTCATTTTGAGGTGACCTCCTCGAGTGAGGAAGCGCGGAAGTTTGTGGCCCAGGGGGTAGCGCAACTTCACGGGTTCTGGTATTTCGAGTCGGAGCGTTCATTCCGTCAGGCAGCGATGCTGGATGCCAACTGTGCGATTGCCTATTGGGGGATGGCGATGTCCAACCGGGGTAATCTGAACCGGGCAAAGGGCTTTATTGCGGAAGCGATGAAACGACGTGAGCAGGCCAGTCGTCGGGAGAAGCTGCTGATTGAGGCCTTTGATCGCTGGGCGGGTGCGAAGGCGGAGCAGGAGTCGGATCGGAGGCAGCGGGCGAACCGGTATGTGTCGGATCTTGAGGACATCCTGCTCGAGTTTCCGGACGACATTGAGACGAAAGCATTCCTGTGCGAGTACTTCTGGGCGGGGAAGCGTGAGGGACTGGAGATGGCGTCCAATCTGGCGGTGGACGCATTGATTGAAGAGGTGCTGGACGCTGAGCCTCTGCATCCGGCTCACCACTACAGAATTCACCTCTGGGACGGACGGAAGCCGGAACTGGCACTGGAGTCGGCGGCTCTGTGCGGGCTTTCCGCCCCCGCGATTGCTCACATGTGGCACATGCCCGGACATATCTACTCGAGATTGCGGCGTTATCACGACGCGGTCTGGCAGCAGGAGGCTTCCGCGCGGGTGGACCACGCGCAGATGATGCGTGACCGTCTGCTCCCGGACCAGATCCACAATTTTGCTCACAACAACGAGTGGTGTATTCGGAATATGACGGCGATTGGGCGCGCCGAGGACGCAGAGTCGCTGGCGCGGAACATGCTGAGCCTGCCGCGGCACCCCAAATACAACGATCTGGGCCGAGGCGGCAGTTTCCGTTACGGTCGGGAGCGACTGCTGGAGGTGCTGGAAGCATTCGAGCGGTGGGAGCGGCTGGTGGCCCTGACTACGACTCCCGGCTTTGAAGATTCGGGCAATGTTGAAGAGGATTTGAAGCGGGACCGTGCGGTGGCAGCAGCCCTTGCGGCGCTCGGCGACGCGCGCGCGACAGCGGCTCGTGAGCGTTTGCAGCAGCAATTGACGGCGGAGCAGGGTCGGCAGCAGCAGGCGGTGATGGAGGCCGAGGGGAAGGCGCGGGAGGCAAAGGGGGACGACAAGGCGATTGAGAAGGCGAAGAAGGACGCCGAGCAAAAGTTTGCATCCCAGATTACTCGTCTGGAAAAATCGCTCCACGAAATCGACGGTCGCTCCGCTGCGGCGGCTGGCGATTACGCGAAAGCAGCAGAATTGCTCGTCCGGGCCGACATTCCCGCTGAGCAGCTGTCGCTGGTGCTCATGAAAGCCGGCAGGAAGGATGAAGCGGTGAAGAAAATTGAGGAGCGGGTGAAGTCACGCTCCGGAGAGGTGTTGCCGTTGGCCGCTCAGGTGGAAATCCTGGCGGCGGCGGAGCAGACGGACGCGGCAAAGGCGGCCTTTGAATCGCTCCGGAAGATCTCGTCCACGATCGACCTTGAGGCTCCGCCGCTGCGGCGTCTGGCGCCGCTTGCGGCCGCCTGGGGCTTTCCTGCGGACTGGCGGCTTCCGGCGGAGGCACGAACAGACATCGGTGCTCGGCCGGATCTTGAATCGCTGGGGCCTTTCCGCTGGTCGCCGATGTCAGCTGAAAGCTGGACGCTCCCGGGCGTGGATGGTGAGCCGCGTTCATTGAGCGACTACACCGGGCGTCCGGTAGTTGTGGTGTTTTACCTTGGTTATGGCTGTCTGCACTGCGCCGAGCAGCTCAAGGCGATTGCTCAGAACATCCAGGGTTTCCGGGACGCAGGTCTGGAGGTGATCGCGATCAGTACAGACAAGCAGGAGCATCTGAAGCGGGCGCTGGAGAATCTGGAAGGTGGTCTGCCATTTCCCCTGGCGGCCGATCCGGAGATGACGGTTTTCCGCCGATATCGCTGCTACGATGACTTTGAGAAAGCAGCGCTGCACGGCACGTTTCTGGTGGATGCTGCGGGCCTGATTCGCTGGCAGGACATCAGTTTTGAGCCTTTCATGGATACGGCGTTCCTGTTAAAGGAATCGCGGAGGCTGCTGGCGACGCCCCCCAGCACGGCTCCGGCTACGACGGTCCCTGTGCAGGCTGCGGGAGTGGCCGCGACGAAGTGACATTTGGGATCAGGGGCTGGCGGGAAGGCTGGCGGGAAGGCTGGCTGAGTTTGCGTTGATGCGATCGAGGAGGAGTTGCACGACCTCATCGATGCTGAGGGCGGAAGTATCCACAATGACAGCGTCGGCAGCGGGTTTCATGGGTGCGGTTTCGCGTTGTTCGTCGCGTTGATCGCGGAGCCGAATCTGATCCATGACTTCTTCGAGTGACTGTGGCAGGGACTTCTTCTGCAGTTCCGCCTGGCGTCGGGCCGCTCGGGCGGCGAGGCTGGCGGTGAGGAAAAACTTGTGTGGTGCGTTGGGAAAAACGATGGTGCCCTGATCACGACCTTCCGTGACGATTGCTCCTGCGGCACCGATGGCCTGCTGCATGGCGACGAGCCGTTTTCTGACAGCGGGGTTGGCGGCGACGATGGAAGCGAGGGTGGTAACTTCGGGTTGTCGGATAGCCGTTGAGACATTGATGCCGTTGAGGAGAATTCCGTCGTCGGGCAGTTCGATGCGGCAGTTTTCAGCGATGTCAGCGACGGCCTGCTCGTCATCGGGGTGTACATGGGCCTGGAGGACGGCGAACGCGATAGCGCGGTACATCGCGCCGGTGTCGAGGAAGCGGACAGCGAGGCGTTCTGCCAGTTTTCTGGCGACTGTGCTTTTTCCGGACCCTGCGGGCCCGTCGATGGTGATGATCATGCACGGAGGATCCGTTGGGGAAATGGGGAGCAGTCGGGGACTGCGGCGGGTGGGATTGTGACGAAGCTGTGGGAATCGGCAAGTTCATTTTCCCTGCAGGATTTCCACGGACTGGCTGTCTCTGTGCCCGCACATCGACTAGACTCTCCAGCCGAGGTTTCTCCCTTCAGTGCTGGGAGTCTGCACGTTCAGGGGTGAATTCAGCGACGGTTTTGCTCCGTCGTGGCGGGGGTGGGTCGGTGGTCAGAGGCGATGTGGCGGGTCGGATCGACGAGCTTCGCAGAGCTTTGCAGCGATCTGAGAGTGCGGCGTATCTGGTGGAACCTCGGGTGATTCGTCGAGTGATTCGGGAGCTGCACGGATTCGTGAAGCTCTCAGTTTCGGTGCCTCACGCGTTCTCGCAGATTGTCTCCCGTGCGGACGTGGAGCATTTGGCGCACCCTGACGAGCTGGGGTTGGACACTTTCGCGGCGCTTCCGGAGCGTTGTCTGCTGATATGTCAGCCCGAGGAAGCGGAGCTGGAACACTGGCCGCTGCAGGAATTGCTTCAGCAGGTCTGGCGGCGGTTATTTCATGCGGTTCTGGATCTGCGTCTGTCGGAGAGTTTGTGCGGTGCGGATGAGCGTGCGCTGGTCCAGCAGCGGATCGCGAAGCTGGGGCAGTCGGAGTTTGATGAGGCGCATTTTGTTTTGCGGAACGAGCAGTTGCTGATCCACCCGGACTCGAGGGTAGCAGCATGGCGGGAATTTGCAGCTGTGTATCTGGAGCTGCGATGGTTTGAGCCGGATCTGCTGCCGATCTGGTTTCCGTCTCTGGCGGGTCGCGGTCATGTCGATTCGCTGCTGGCTGCAGACGTGGACGCTGAATCGCTCTTTCACCGCACTCAGTTATACGGCGCTGCGGCTCCGGATCTGACTCCGCACATCGTGCGTGACGAAGCCCGTCTGGCGCATGCGCGGCGGGACTGGACTGCGGGGGTTGGTTCTGTGCCATCAGACCGGGCGTGGCTGCGAGCACTCCGGCGTCGGGACCGCGCGAACGAACGGGGCAATACGGTAGCGGCGCTGGTTTATTCGGTGACGGCCGCCACGGCAGCGGCCACGGACGAAAAGCGATTTTCGGCGGAAGAGAAGATTCGAGCGGACGTGTCATGTCTGGTGCAGCGACTCCGCCGAGCGATCAATTTTCCCGTCGAGGAGACGGAGGACTGGCAGGCTTCTGTACGAGAGTTGGCCACGAGTGCCATTCACGGGTTCTGGAACACCGAAAAAAAACTGCTCTACGATCTTCAGAAAGTGTGCATCGACCACGAGCGAACAATTTACAGGGTCGACCTTGTGAAGTGGATCGCAAGCCGTGGCCGACGACCGCTGCGACGCCCGCTCGACAGTCTCCGCGAAGTGCTCATGACACGTCATCTGGCGAGTGCGGAGCGGCGTCTGACGGATGTGCGGCTGAGTGGTGTGGATCGGGAGCGATTGACGGCGCTGCTGCAGCGGGCAGCGAGTTTATCCGAGGCGCAGATGCGGGAGCGCATGCGACCGGTGCTCCAGCAGACCCTGCGGGACGTGCAGCTGATTCCGGCCAATATTCCGGAGCAGGTGGCTGCGGACAAGATGGTGGAAGACGCACTGGACTGTATCGCTGACCGGGGTTACCTGACTCTGGGCTATCTGCGTGATTCAATCAGCCGAAACGATCTGAAGCTGCCTGATCTGGGCGACATTCGCGACCTCTGGCGCGGCGATTATCTGTTGCGGGCTGATGATCGTCTGGAGTTCGCGATGGACGGAGTCTATCGCCGTGGCGAGTTCTACCTGCGGGCGCTCCAGACGACGAGCTCGATCTTTTTCGGCAACCGTACCGGCCGATTTACGACATTGTTTTTGATTATCCCCTTCGGGGGCGCGTATGTGATTGTGCGTGGTCTGGAGCACATGCTGCATCTGATCCCGGGAACCCGTCCTGTGGAGCCCGTGTCGTCGGCCAACGTGAATGCAGATTCCTGGGACACCAGTGCCGCCGCAGACACCCCGGACGCCAGTGGCGCCGCAAATACCCCGGACGCTACGGACACGACAGACACCCCTGACGCAACGGACACCGGGCCGACACAGGTGGCCGAATCGACCGAGGCGAGCGCGGCGGCTGGGGGTGCGGCTTTTTCGGTGGATTCGCCGAAGCTCCCGGCAGCCTCCGCATCAGCTTCAGCGTCGACACTGGTTTCTCAGCCGGCTCCAGCGTCCGGTTCGGAGTCGGACCGTTCGCCTTTCGCCACGGCGGCTCCGGTGCTGCTGCTGGGCTTCCTGCTGATGGCTCTGATTCACGTGGGCTGGTTCAGGCGGCGTTTCTTCCGGGTCATTGGCAGCCTGTTGAAGGCGGTGCGTCGCTGTCTGATCGACTATCCGGTCCGACTGCTGCGGCAGCCGTTTGTCCAATGGTTCTGGCGGAACCGGAGCGTCGTGCGAATCCGTCGTGTGATCGTGGTGCCTGCTGCCGTGGCCGCCGTGCCGGCGCAGCTGATCCCATTTATTTTCGGCAGTCCTCCGCAGACATGGACCTGGTGGCTGGTGGTTTCGGTCATTGCGAGTCTGGCTCTGAATTCCCGTCTTGGTCGGGATACGCAGGAGCTGACGGCGGAGTGGCTGGCGAGTGTCTGGCACCGTTTGCATGTTCGGGTGGTGCTGGCGGTATTTATCTTCGTGATGGACGGGTTCCGGATCCTGCTGTCGTTTTCCGAGCGTTTCCTTTATGCGGTGGACGAATGGCTGCGATTTCACAGTGACGAGAGCTGGCTGTCGATCGTGGTCAAAGCGGTGCTGGGGGTGATCTGGTCCTTTGTTTCATTTTTGATTCGGATTTATGTGAATCTGCTGATTGAACCCACATTCCATCCCGTGAAGCACTTTCCGGTGGTCACGGTGGCCCACAAGATGATTCTGCCGGGGTTGCTCCTGATGCAGCGTGAGATGGTGCGGATCCTTCAGCCTTATCTGGGGATTGCCCTCGCGGAATTCATCACCTGGTTCAATATCTTCTTTATTCCGGGCATTTTTGGCTTTGCGGTTTGGGAGCTGAAGGAGAACTGGCGGCTGTACCTGTCCAACCGCCGTCCACTGCTGACTCCGGTGGCCGTGGGAACTCACGGGGAATCCATCGCGAGGCTGCTCCGCCCGGGCTTTCATTCCGGCACACTGCCGAAGCTTTATCGCCGTTTGCGGCTGCTTGAGCATCAGCCGCCGTCGTTTCGTCGCTTCAGTTCCCGGCGTTCAGCTCGCGCCCAGCTGGAGCATGTGGAAGTGGCGATTCGGAACTTTGTGAACCGCGAGCTGATTCGTCTGCTGGAGCTCTGCCCGGTCTGGCAGGAATTTGGCGTGGAGTGTGGCGAGATCCATCCGTCTTCGAACAGTTTTGTGGTGCGTCTGCACTGCTCGCAGCTGGGCGAGCAACCATTTGAGCTGCTCTTTCAGGAACAGAGTGGCTGGGTGGTTGCGGGAGTGGCGTCGCCTGGTTTTCTGCGATTTGCGTCTGCTGACCAGCTGCGTTCGCTGCAGCACGCGTTGGAGGGCTTTTACCGCCGATGCGGCATCGACATGGTTCGTGAGCAGCTGGAGAGTGAGTTTCTGAGGAATCATCCTTACGACATCAATTCCGAGGGTATGGCGATCTGGCCGCACGGTCAGTTTCGTCAGGAACTGCGGATTGATTTGTCGCGGAAAGGTCTGCTCCGTCCAATTCCTGCCGATCAGGCCGCGGCTGCCGGACTCCAGCCTGTCGAGCGTTCACTGGTGCTCTTTTTTGAATCCCGAACACTGTGGGACGACTGGGTTCAGAGGTGGACGAGCGAAGACGGTCGGAGGCTTCCCCGAGCCTGCACAACAGCGCCTCAGCACGCGTTGCTGGGCCGGGTGAATTAGCAGCGTCCGGGTGTGAGGACAAAACCCTGGTGGAGACATTTGATGCCGTGTTCTGAGACTGCACCGTGAACCATTCCACCGTGACGCACCGTGCGGGGGCAGTTCAGGCATCACCGGAGTCTGGCGGAGCATCTTCGGACTGGTCGGCGGAGAAGCGAGTGGAGAGCGAGCGGGCGGACAGGCCCTGTTCCTGAAGGTAGCGCACGAGCGGTTCCGTATGGCCATGGGTTACGAGGATTTCTTCGGCCTCGGTGTTACGGATGGCCCAGAGGAGGCCGGGCCAGTCGGCATGATCGGAAAGTGGAAAGCCGCGGTCGACGGACTGCCAGCGGCGGGTGGCTCGCGTGAGCATCCAGCCGGACGCGGTTGCTCGTGAACACCCTGAGAAGCGGGACATCCACGAGGAATCTGCTGCGCCGGGCGGAGCGACGACGAGCACACCAGCCCATGATTTGCGGGCGGGGGCCTGGCTGACGAGCAGTGTCGGGGGGAGATGGACTCCGGACGCGCGGTATTCGCGGTTGAGTTCTTCTACAGCGGAATGGCAGAAGATGGGACCGATATCCGGGTTCACCCCCGCGATGATGCGTTGGGACTTGCCAAGAGAATAGGCGAAGATGACTGCCGCGCGTCCTTCGTCCCGGGAGCGAATCCACCAGTCGTTAATCGCGGTGAACACTTCCTGCTGAGGCGGCCAGCGATACACCGGGAGTCCGAAGGTGGATTCCGTGACGAAGGTATGGCAGCGGACAGGCTCAAAGGGGCTGCACGTTGGATCGGGTTCGGTCTTGTAATCACCGCTGATGACGGCGACGCGTCCCTGGTGTTCGATGCGGACCTGAGCGGAGCCCAGCACGTGTCCGGCGGGGTGCAGTGAGACGGTCACGGAATTGATGCGGTGCGTTTCCCCCCAGTTCAGGGTATCAATGACGGCCGAGGGTCCCAGGCGACTGCGCAGCACTCGCTGTCCCTCTTTGCTGCACAGGTAACGATCGGAACCGAAACGCGCGTGGTCGGCATGCGCATGGGTAATGACGGCGCGGCTGGTGCGTTTCCATGGGTCCACATGGAAATCGCCGGCCTCACAGTAGAGTCCGGCGGAGGTTTCCCGAATGAGCGGTGACTGGGTCATTGCCTGAGGATACATTGGGAGAACGGAAAAACAAAGTCGGGCCGTCGGTACCTGTTGTTCGCGGACTCTGTTCCCGTAGCTCAGGACTTTTCGGGCGCCTGGGTGGCAGTTTGACGCAGAACGGGACTCATTCTGCACCACGGGGCTGAATCAGATTTCGGCAGATGCTGCAGAAACGCTGTCGGTAATGCGAGCAACTGCGACATGAAAGCCGTCCTGCAGCCTGCAGAGCGGAGCGCAGGGGAGTGTCCGTCTGACCGCGGTGCGGGCAGGTCTTGAGCGGCGAAGAAGGGGGGTGTTAGGATGTGATGCTGATTTCTGGAGCTGTATTTGTTGCATGGAGCGTCCATGATGTCGTCACTGTCCGCCTCTCGTCGTTTTCTGCTGCTGGGCTGTGCCAGTCTGGGACTGGCCGGCTCCGGCTTTGCCGCCCTGTTCGCACTGATTGGCTGCCAGACTGTGCCGGTCACTGAACGCAAGCAGCTGCTGGTGATGTCAGAAGAGCGTGAGAATGAGATGGGGCTGGCAGCATGGCAGGATGTGATGAAATCTGAAAAGCCCTCCGTGAACGAGAAGTATAATGAGATTGTGAAGCGTGTGGGTCAGCGAATTGCGGCGGTGGCTAATCGCCCGGATTTCAAGTGGGAATTCAACGTCATCGAGTCGGACACGCAGAATGCATTCTGCCTGCCTGGCGGCAAGGTGGCCGTATACACGGGTCTGCTGCCGGTTTGTCAGGACGAAGGTGGTCTGGCGGTCGTGATGTCTCACGAAGTCGCACACGCGATTGCGCGGCATGGCGGCGAACGGATGACCTACCAGACGGCTCAGAATCTTGGCAAGTCCGCGGTGGGCATGGTACTGCAGAATCGTGAAGAGCAGCAAAAGCAGATTCTGCTGACGGCATACGGAGCAGCTTCTCAGTACGGTGTGATTCTGCCGTACAGTCGCAAGCATGAGCTGGAAGCGGACCACATTGGTCTGATGATGATGGCGAAGGCGGGATACGACCCGTCGTGTGCTCCAGGCTTCTGGGAGCGATTTTCGGGGTTGAAGGCGGGCGGTGAACCCATGGAATTGTTGTCAACGCATCCATCCGACCAGCGACGCGCTGCGCAATTGCGTGAATTGCTGCCGCAGGCCATGCAGCATTATGAGGCTGCTGACGTGAAGCACGGTCTGGGCGAGGTGATTCCGGGGAAGAGCTGAGAAATCGTAAGCACCGAAGTTCCGTGCTGCCGGTATTGTGCCAAATCCGCGGGCAGTCATCCTGCAGAAACGAACGAAGCCCCTCCGATTGGAAGGGCTGCGGTGTTATCGGAAAGGCGTTGGTCCGAACTGGCTTAGACGCTTTCGGCGGCCACAGCCAGTTTTCGCCGGCGAAGACGACGCAGCCATGCTCCGCCAGTTACCATACCCGCAACGACCATTGTGCCAGGCTCTGGAACATTAGCCCCGGCAAGGTCGCGGAAGGGAACCGTGGAGAGCCCAGAGATCGGAGAAACAGCCCCGGTCAACTTGTCAATAGTGAACCAGCTTCCGGCCGTGTTATGCCCGTACAACGTGCTTGAGTCGCCGCCGAAACTGATCTGCAGCCCGACGCCGGTATCAGTTGCAATGGCCACGGCAGGCGCCGTGGTGCCGGTGATAGCAGCCAAATTGATGCGAAAGAAGTCTCCCAAAGCCGGTGATTGACCAGACGTCCAGGCATACAACATACCGTCGTGGGTGATTGCAATGTCGCCCCAGATACTCTGATTAGCCACACGGTTTGTGACTGAGTAGTTGGTGACACCTCCGAACGACGGATTTCCACTGGAATAGTTCAGGGCGATGCGTGACAAGGTATTTGTGCCCTGTCGAATGACCCACAATGCGTTTTGATAGTACGCACCGTTTGCTGGATTGTCGTTGAAACCAAGTTGAGTGTTGTTCGCGATCTGTGAAAAGGTATTCGTTGCCGAATTCCAGTATTGCAGGGTAAGGTCGGTGGCAGGCACTGTAGGAGTGCCGGCCGTGTTCCTGTTCATGAAAAACAGGTGCCCGCGCTGGCCGTCAAACCCAGCGGAGTTGTTTTGTCCAGAAAGGTTCGTGTCGAAGACCAGAGTCGACGTCTTCGCATCGGTATCAATTTTCCAGATACCATCTGTGAAGTCCACACCGTAAAGCACACCTGCCGTGGCCTGCCTTGTGCCCACGACAAGAAGCAACAAACCAAACGCAATGGACGCGAATTTCATTTCGGTAATCCCTTTCGATCATTCCAGCACGAGACATGAAGTCGTCGTGCTGGCCCCGGCGCGTTGCACAATTTGACGTGCAGATTCCCCTATGCTGATGCGGGTCACGACTTTGTTACCCGATCGATCCCATCAACGGGGCCACCACTGTTTAGTGCGGCACAAGCGCAGTTCGCAAATGGTGCACGACCTCCGAAGGGCAAAACCCGTGCCACGATCACCCAATCAGTACAACAGGTGGCAGCCTCGCCTCAATTTCCCAGCTGAATCACTGAGCAATCGCGAGTTTCCTGATTGTGGCCAGCGTCCGTGCGGCTGCAGCGAATATGCCTGCTGCAGCGGAACGTCTCCGAATGTCAACCACCCACGCGTACAGTTTGATTCAAACTTTGAACACTCAGGGCGTGGGCATTCAGTTCTGCAGCGTGGCGGCCTGCTGCCGCAGCTGTTCGGCGCGGTCTGAATCACCGAGTTCCGTACACGCCTGGGCGAGCAGCAGCAGAGTTTCGGGGTAATCGGGTCGGAGCTGCAGTGCGGTCTCAAGATCCTTCAAAGCGGGCCTCGGCTGTTTGAGAGCCAGGTACACTTCTGCACGGGTAGCGAGGATCATGTGGTTCTGAGGAACTTTCTGTACAGCGAGGTTTGCCAGTTCGAGGGCTTCTAGGTAGCGATCTTCGCGGCCAGCCCGCACGAGGGCGACCGCTAGGTTATTGAGGTATGCCGGCTCCTGAACTGCTCCGACCTTCCCGGCCTGTTCGAGCCAGAGGATGGCATCTTCGTAGTTGCCAAGTCGCAGAGCCTGGGCCCCGACGGCCATCTGCAGAGTAACAACATCCCCTCGTGTGGAGCGGAAGCGTCCGAGTGCCTCGAGGGCAATCTCCCTGAGTTCCCCCCCCTGCTGGCTGAGGATGTAGAGTCGGTCCGCAGTCCTCATCGTCAGCTCTGTGGACTGAATGGCAACTTCAAGCAACGCGGCCACTTTATCGGCGGCGTTCTGCTGCAGCTGCGGCTTCCAGCGATTGTCCATCGCGGGGTAAAAGCCGGGATATCCCATCAGGACATCCAGTTCATCAAGTGCGGTGCGTGCTTTGCCGACTGCGAGGATCTGCAGGTCACCGCCGACGGGATTTGGAAGCTCGAGGCACTGCATAGCGAGGTCGAATGCGCGGGCTCTTGAAAGCAGCTGAGCGGCGGCGAGTTTGGCAGCAGCGGACGGCATTTTGCTGAGGTTTTCGGAGAAGGCCTGAGCAAAGCTGAGGGCCTCCTGCGACTGTCTGAGCTGAATGTGGGCTGCGATCCTGACGTCGGCATCTCCAAAGGTTGGCTGCCTGAGTCGCTTGAATGATTCCAGCGATTCTTCCGGTTCACCGGCGGCGAATGCAAGGAGTGCGAGGCAACGAATGGCGACATCGGATTCCGTTTCCCGGACCTGTTCCCGCCAGTAGAGCAGTGCGTCGTCGATGGAGCCGGCGAATGCAGCCCCCTCCAGACGGAGCAGAGCAGCGAGCCTGGGGGCTTCGGCATTCTTCGGGTTCAGCTGCAGAGCATTACGAACAGCCAGCAGACACTGGTCCCCTCCGACGACGGCCGTACTGATTTCACTGCGTGCTGCGTTGAGCAACAGTTCGGCGGCCGCCTCCCGAAGCACCTCGGAATCATTCAAACGCCGTCCCTCGCTCACCGTCAGCATCGCCTTGCGGTGGTCACCGAGCGCATCGAGGAGCGTCGCGAAGTCCAGCCTGACGGAAACATCGTCCGGCCTCTGTTCCACCATCAGTTCAAGTTCCCTCACGCGTTTGGGAATCCGTTCCTCAGCGGGCATCGGAATACCCTGCTGCCGATGGAACATAATCAATTCATCGAGGTACCTGATGTCAGCATCGGCGGCTTTGCGAAGATGCTGTCCGGCGAGTGTGACTTCGTTGTTGCGGAGGTAGATACGAGCGAGCAGGGCGTGCGCTTCCGCGGCATATTCCCCTGACTCGAGGGCTCGCCGCAGATGCTGTATAATCTCTTCATCGGAAAGCTCACGCAGAGGTCTCCAGGACATTGCGTGCCGTGCGATCCAGAGATGGGCTGCAGCGCCGCCGGCGCCTTCCAGTTGTGCGAGGCGTTCATATTCCTTCCAGCCGGTTTCCCTGCCGCGCTGTTCCCAGAGAAATTCGGCCAGCCGCAGCCGGCCGCCAACATCGGCGGGGGCCAGTGAAGCGAGGCCGCGAAGGCAGATTTCCTGCTGATCGAGGTCCGCGTTTTTCCGAGACAACTCGACCTGAGCCTGATAACGGGAAAGAATCGAGTTCTGCCTGCTGGCGAGGCTGCCGTTCGCCATCAGCAAAGCACACAAGGCGAGAAGGGCCGGTACAGACTGGAGCAACAGCCGAGGCCGCCGGGAGAAGAACCAGTCCTTGAGGAATTCGATAGGGCGAACAGTGGGAGCGAGACGTTTTCGGTTCTCCGACAGGAACCGGATCGGCTCCGCGTATTCGGATGTCCTGCCACCGATGATGCGATCCCAGAGTTGCACCAAAGGGTTTTCTTCAATGTGTTCCTGAAACCTGTCATCCGGGGGAGTGATTGCGTTCGTCAGCAGTTTGGAGAGGAGCGTCGCGGAATACAACAACAGCAGAGTTCCGGCCAACAGCAGCAGCCACAACAGGACGCTCATCAACTGACCGCCGTCCGCGAGATCCCTGATGGCGATCAGACAGGAACCGACCGGCAACATAACGGCAACGCAGGCGGCAAGCGGAACGGCGACGAGGATCTGAGCAGTGGGCAGGCGACGGAAGCCCATCCAGACACACATCACCACCAGCAGTCCCGAAATGCTCAATGGGGAATTCAGAATTGGCCCAAGGTCGACACTGCCTGAAGAAGCGGTGAGCAGCGTGCCTTCCCGGTGGTGCCAGATTCCCTGCAGACTGGCAGCGACACTCGTCTGCTGAATGATCTGCTCAGACAACCACTTTTGCAGAGGTTTATTCAGGAAGGGCGGCAACCCCGCAAGTAAAGCAGGCAGTACAACGAAGAGTTGAGTACGTCGCGAAGGCTGCAGTGATTTTCCGGCAATCGCTGCTGCCACGCAGAACGTGACATGTGCCAGCCACACAGATGAGCGATAGAAGGCCACGGGCAGCAACAAACACCAGATGGCCAGCAGCAGCACGGCCCTCAGGTCCCAGCAGCCGGGACTGCGCCATGTGGCATGGAGCAGCAGAAGCACGAGGGTTGCCGTAAATGCCAGCAGGCCCCAGGACTGAGGCTGCAGAAGCAGCAGGACAGGTTTGCCGCCGGCCACGCAGCAGGGAAGCAGCAGCAACAGGCAGACCAAAAATTTCAGAAATCGATTCATGGTGGCCCCGGCAACATCCGGAAAACGGGCGATGAGAACAGGAAAGGTCCACCGACCGGGCAAGAGGGTGGCGAGATCTGGTAACCAGGAAACCGGAGCGCGGCCCCGTGTACATCATCGGACCGGCTGTACGGTCAGCCCGATTGGAAGTCCGGGGGTCAGCCCACGTGGACAGCCTTACAGTGGCGGCGCGAGAGAGTTCGACCTGCCCGGACGCCCGGCAGCGGCAAAAACCACCGAAACTCAATCTGCATAGTGCGATGCTCAGTGATTAACGGCAGGGGGATATCCCGGATGAGATCGGAAGGGTGATGTCATCGCCTTTCGATGAAATCAGGTTCGAGGGGTGCTGGATCACTGTGCTGACGAGGCTGGATGAGGACGTGTCCCTCCCGGCAATGAGTCGTGCCAGAAAGCCAAGGCCATTGGGCGACACGCCCTGCGGCCCGATGATGGTGAGAAAAATCCAGTCGCCATACCCCGGTTTGTGACGGCGAGGCTGTCAAAAATCTGAGCAGGAGAGTGGATCACACCGATCCACACCATTGGATCTCGATGGCGGAGCCCGGGAACGCAGGATTGCCAACAGCGTCGTTGCAGCCGCGTTTTTGCTTACACTTGCCGGAGGATTGACATCCACTGCTCGCCATTGTGCGTGATTGGACCGCTGGGGCAGCGCCGTTGTGCTCGCAGACCCGGGAAGTGTATCAGCCGTGTTTGATCAGGCCGGGCGGCTTAGTCGCCCGGCTGCGATTCGGCCACCCTGGATCACGGCGATGAAGCGGCTGCGGTCTTCGAGCAGTCGAATATCGGCCAGCACATCACCGTCGACGACGAGCAGATCAGCGAGTTTGCCGGATTCAACGGTCCCCAGTTCGTCGCTGCGGCCCATCAGTCGGGCGCCATTTTTGGTGGCACAGGTGAGCACCTGCAGGGGGGTGAAGCCGACGTAGTTGACGAAGAAGGAGAGTTCGCGGGCATAGTCGCCGTGTGGATTCCATGCGAAGCCATAGTCACCGCCCATGGCGAGGCAGCCGCCGGCCGCGAGTATTCTGCGGGCGCTGTCGGCGCCGCCATCCAGAGTTTCCTGGTGGCCATCGATGACTTTCTGCGGCATTCCGAATTCGGGCCCCCGCTGAATGCTGGCGTATTCGAAATACAGGGCCGGCACGCACGGCACATCCCTCTGGAGCAGCAGTTCAAGGCACTCATCGTCAACAAACGTGCCGTGCTCGATGGCGTCGTAGCCTGCTTTCAGCGCGTTCAGGATGCCTTCGGTGGCGCGGCAGTGACCTGTAACCTTCAGACCGTGGTTGTGGGCTGTGGCCACGACCGCATGCATTTCTTCGAATGTCATGCAGAGAGTGTGGTGGTCGTTGGTATCGGGCGCGGCGGCGTCGCCGGTGGGGTAGGTTTTGACCCATTCCGCGCCGTCCTTCACAAGTTTTCGGACGGCAGCCCGAGCTTCCACGGGTCCATTGACCAGCAGCACGAGGCCTTCCATGCCGATGCGACGAAAATCGGGGTTCCAGTCCATCAGTCCGCCGACGCCGCAGATTTCACGACCGCTGGCACAGAGTCGCGGGCCGGTACAGATGCCCGATTCGATGGCTTTTTTGAGCCAGACATCGATGTTGAAGAGGCTGCCGCCGCTGCGAGCGGACGTGTAGCCGCATTCAAGTGCCAGTCGGGCGTTTGCGGCGGCCAGCAGGGTGACGTATTCGACGGGATATTTGATGTCGAGATCTTCGAGGGCGGCCACGTTGAAATAGGTGGGGTGGAAGTGCGCTTCAACCAGTCCTGGAAGAATCGACCCGCCCGCGGCATCTATGACGCGGGCATCCGGTGGAATTGCCGGTGCGTCGACCTCACGTCCAGCCCAGACAATTCGGCCGTCAAGAGCATGCACGAGTGCCTGCTGGATTGCGGGTCCACCGTTGCCATCGATCAGCTGGCCATTGCGAATCACGAGATTTCCGGAGGCGGACTGCATATTGAAACTTTCTGGCGGATGTAGGTGAGCAGGCGCGGGGAACTACCAGAGCGAAAGCAACGGGGCCCCGCTCTCAATAATCGGCACCGGCCGGTTCTCGGCGTTGGGGATCCGAATTTCCGGGTCAATACCCATAGCATGGCAGATGGTCGCCGCAAGGTCTTCCGGAGAGACCGGGGCGTCTTCGGCGAAGGCCGCGTCGCGATCTGTGCGACCGTGTAACTGTCCACCGCGGATCCCGGCACCGGCGATCAGACTGGAAAACAAAGTGCTCCAGTGATCGCGGCCCCATTCGGCGTTGGCCTTTGGCGTGCGTCCCATTTCGCCTGTGGCGATCACGAGTGTTTCGCTGAGCAGACCGCGGTCGTCGAGATCATTGAGCAAAGCGCTGCAGGCCTGATCAAAAGTGGGGAGCAGATGCCGTTTCACATCGGCACTGTTGCGGTGGGAATCCCAGCTGTAGCCATCCACACAGTCGTAATGCACGGTGACATAGCGGACGCCGGCTTCCACGAGCCGGCGGGCCATCAGTACAGACTGGCCGAAAAGATGCCGCCCATAGCGGTCGCGAATTTCAGACGGCTCCTGCCGCAGATTCAAAGCCTCCCGAATTGCCGGCGAAGTCATCAGCGAAAAGGCCCGTTCACGAAAGGCGTCGAATCCAGCCCCGGCCGTGGCAGCGGCGATCCCCGCTGCCCCTGCTGCCTCCAGCCGTCGCCGTGCCTCATCAAACTGGCTCAGCAGAGACTGGCGACGGGCCAGACGCCCCGGATTGACGTCATCCGCCGTGCGCAGTTCGGCGATCTGGAAACTGAGCTCGTCATCCGAACATGTGCGCCAGTAGGGGTTGTCGTCGATTGCACGCTTCTGAATGGCGGTGGTGAGCGGATTGTATCGAGCACCAATCCAGCCGGCGTGTTCGCCCGGCCTTGGGTACTGGCCCTTTTCCTGAAGGGCACCAAGCGAATTCGGAAGAACCATGTAGGAAGGGAGTGGTCGCGAGAGGCCGTGCAACTGCTGGTCCGAATACTCCACAACCGAGCCTGTGGACGGCCAGTCTTTGGGAGTCGGTGAGAAACCGCCACCAATCGGCACGTGCCAGCGGTGGCCGGTCTGAATGTAGTGGCCGCCCCCGCTGTGATCGTTGAAGGAATGCGACATGGTGCGAATCACGGTGAATTTGTCCGAGGCCGCGGCGAGGCCCGGGAGGTGTTCGCAGATGCGCAGGTCGGGTGTGCGGCTGGCAATTGGCTGAAACGGACCGCGAATCTGCGCGGCCGCATGCGGCTTCATGTCGAAGGTCTCCAGCTGGCTGGGCCCTCCGAACAGAAGCAGAAAGATCACAGCTCGAGCTTTGGGTGGAGCCGCATTGGCCACATCGCGGTGATTGTCGGCAGCGAACAGTTCAGGGAGCGTGAGCCCGGGCAGGAATGCGCTGCCAGCCTGCAGCAGCTGTCGCCGCGGAACTCCGTCACAAATCGCTCGGGCTCGACCTGAAATTGTCAGCATAAGGGCGAGTCCAGTAGAGGCAGCGGTCAGCAGCCGCTGAGAAAACGCGGACCTGTCGGCCAAACAGACGGCCGCGAACGTGCGAAAATTCTGACGCGGAGTCCAGCAGCACGCAAGGGTGAAGATCGCTCACGGGGGTGCAAAAGGCCTGAGAACAACGGGAATGGGTGATGCAAGCGAAAATCCGGGAACACCGGCGGTTGCAGGGAATTTCTGCCGAATATTCGGATTTTACCGACTTTAACGTCCAGTGCGTCAAAACCCGCATGAACCGGAAGATCAGTATGCAAAACACCGTGCAATCCACGCTCGCACCAGCTACCGTTACTATACGTGTACTTTGCAATATCACCCTGACTGCATAATTAATTACCTCCTAAAAGTTGCACAGATTCCTGCGTAAATTTCCGGGAAACAATCGCCATGCAGATCAACGAACGCCCCGCTTTCACATGCTGGATACATCCGCAAAAAACCTTGTCGCTGGAAATCCCCGAACACTGGCAGGCCCGTTGCCAGTCCGGGGATCCACAGCATCTGTCGCTCCACTTTCACGCCCCCGATACTCCCGAAATTGGCCTTCGCGTGGCGGGAATCGCGCACAATCTGCCTGCGGATTGGTCGCAGCAGTCGGGCATGGCCCTGCAGTTCCTGAAGCAGTCGCTCAAAAGCGTCATCCCCGGCTGGAACCTCCCGCCCCTGACGGACTCCGAGATCCACCCCTCCACGGCTCTCCAGTACCCCTGCTGTACATTTCGACTGCGGGACGGCAGTCAGTGGTGGGCCTGCTGTTCGCAAAGCATGCTGCTCCTGCTGTCGCCCCACTATCCCGCCGAACAGCAGCACGAATATGGTCCGGTTTTCAACCGCATGCTGGGTTCACTCCGGATCGCCGACAGTCGTGCGGGACAGCTGGCGGTTCTGCAGGCAGAGGTCCTGCGTCAATTCCGCCGCGCATACCCGACTGCTGGCTGCCGGATGCTCGGCGATCGCCTGCAGCTGGGATCGCTCCACATCTTCGTGGACAACCTGTTGTCTTTGGTTCAGTCGCAGCCACAAAAGCGACTGCGGCTGATCCGAAATTTTGTGCGGACGTCCATGCAGGTCAGCCGCGAAGCCGATTCGCTGGGCAGAGAGAAATGGTCCAGCGTGCAGCCGCTGGTCTACCCGATGATTCGCCCTGCAGGCTTTGTCAATGCTGGTGTGGTGGCGGGTCAGGCGTTCACAGAGCCGTCCGCTGTGGACACTTCCCGTCAGTTGCTGGTGGCTGCGCCGTGGCTGGCGGATTTAGTGATCTGTTATGCCATAGACGCCCCAAATACGCTCCGTTTCGTCCTCAATTCCGACCTTGATCGCTGGAACATCGACCAGTCATCGCTGCACCGGCAGGCCCTGCTCAACCTGCGTCAGATCGAGGGACCATCGCTCATGGGCCAGCCCTCCATCGATGGCATCCTGCGGTTCGCGGTTCCCGGTGACAGTGCGATTCCGGTCAAGTCAGCGTGGCTCCTGCATCCCCTGCTATTCCGCAACATTCAGGCATATTTGCGGGGGCCGATTTGGGCTGCGGTCCCCAATCGGGACACATTATTGCTGTTTTCTGCCGGTGACCTCGATCGCACGCGGGTGTTGAATGCTGTGCGCCGGGACTATTGTTCCAGCCAGCACCCCATATCGGACCGGATTTTTCAGATTACTGCAGACGGGATCGCACTGGCCTGACGCTGATTCCGGAAGACCTGTTGTCTGTTTGGCAAATTTGCTATGCTCCGGCGACCCCGGGTGTTTGTGTTGTGCCATGGACGGCTGCCGCAAAATGGAACTCGCATTTTCCCCAAAAGTTGCAGGTAACGCTCCTGCCTGGCTTCTGCTGGGCATTTGCGGCGCTGGCATGCGCAGCTTTGCGCAGCACCTCACGGCCGTGGGCATCCCGGTGATTGGTTCCGACCACGACCGGGCGGGGCTGCAGCGTTTTTCGCACACAGCGCCCCCAAACATCACTCTGCTTGACTGGACTGTGCTGCAGCGTGGTTTGACACCTCAGATTTCCACGGCCGTGCATTCTGTCGCAGTGGACGCGGCCAATCCCGAGCTCGCGGCGCTCCGCAGACGCGGCCTGCGGGTGCTCAGCCTGCCCCAGGCGCTTGCAGAACAGTTTTCGGGCACCCCGCAGATCTGCGTCGCGGGCACCCACGGCAAATCCACGACCACTGGAATGCTGTGGTGGATTCTGCATCATTCCGGGCATCCGGTGGCGCGTTACGTCGGCGCTGAATTTCAGTCCGGGGACAGTCTTCCGGCTTATCAGCCGATCCTTCGCCCATTCCATGCGGCGGTGCTGGAGGCCTGCGAATATCGTGATTCGTTTCTGTCTCTGCAACCGGCCGAGTGTGTGCTTACGGGCATCGAAGACGATCATTTCGACTGGTTTACGGAGCCATCGGCCGCAGCCAGGTCTTTCGGCCGCTTTTTGGGCAGTATTTCCGCAGGAGGATCGCTGGTGTATTCGGCCGACTGTGAGGCCTCGCGCCGGCTGGCGGCGGATTTTGTCGGCGGTCCGATGATTTCGTGGTCGGCGTCCGGGCGAGTGGCGGACTGGACTTTGGTATCCCGCCCGTGCCGTTCCGGGGGTGCTGTGGCGGCCGGACTGCTGCAGCCATCCGGGGGTGGCAGCCCGATCGAGTTGCAGTTGCGGGTGCCTGGCGAGCACAATCTGAAAAACGCGGCCGCGGCGGTGCTTGCAGCGCAGCAGCGGGGGATCGATCCCCGGCAGTCAGCAGAAATTCTGGGCACATTTCCCGGGATGCGGCGACGATTTGAGCATCGCGGCACATGGCGTGGCGTGGAGCTGATTGACGATTATGCCCACCATCCCACGGCCGTAGCCGTCACGTTGCGGACCGTTCGGCAGGTCTATCCAGGCCGGCGAATTCTGGTGGTTTTCGAACCGCATCAGCTGAGCCGAACCCGCAGGATGCTGCCGGAATTTGCGTCAGCCCTTGAGCTTGCTGACGAGGTGCTGGTGGTTCCGGTGCTGGCGGCCCGTGAAACGGCGCCCGAGGCCGTGCGGCTGGAGCTGTCACGGGAACTGGTTCAGCGGATTTGCCGGACCGGAGGATGTGCAAAGCTGGTCGGGGATCTTGACCAGGTGCCCGGAAAATTGGAGGATGCGGTCCATTCGGGCGATATTCTTGTAACCATGGGAGCAGGCAGGACAAATCTGATTCATGACGAAATCCATCGAAAAATTCACAGAGATTCTGCAGCGTGATGTATGCCTGTCGGGTTTGACATGGCTGCGGACAGGCGGTCCGGCCGACTATTTGCTGACTCCCAGAACCGAACCGGAACTGCTGGAGGTAGTCTCTGCCTGCCGGGCCGACGGCCTGCCCATTCACATTCTGGGCAGCGGTTCCAACCTGCTGGTACGTGACTCGGGAGTCCGGGGGGCGGTGATTCGGCTGGCTCCACCGCTCCTGTCAGAGATTCGCATCGAGGGCACATCGGTGGAAGCCGGCGCAGCTGCACTGCTGTCCACGGTGATCACCGAAGCGACTCGCGCGGGCCTTGGGGGCATGGAGCACCTCGTGGGCATTCCGGGAACGATCGGCGGAGCGGTAGCGGGTAACAGCGGAGGACGCAGCGGCGACATTGGTCAGCTGATCCGCTCGGTGCGCGTACTCACCCAGGCCGGCGAAGTTGCGGTGCGTCGCGGGGACGAGCTGTCGTTCTCCTACCGCCGCAGCAGTATCCAGGACCTGGTGCTGCTGTCTGCGGAGTTATCTCTGCACCGTGACGACACTGACGAGCTAATGAAGCGAATGCGAAAAAACTGGATTATGAAGCGTTCGACGCAACCTCTGGCGGACCAGTCAGCCGGCTGTATTTTTCGCAATCCGCGGGGCTTGAGCGCTGGTGCGCTCATCGAGCAGTGTGGTCTTAAGAACGCATCCGTGGGCAAAGCCAGGATCAGCGATCGGCACGCCAACTTTATCGTGACGGAGCAGGGTGCTGTCAGTGCGGACGTGGAGCAGTTGATAGCGAAGGTGCAGTCTGCAGTTGCCGCAAAGTACTCAGTGGACCTTGAGCTGGAGATTCAGGTGTGGTGAAGTCCCTCGCCGGGAGGATCCTGTGAAAAATTCTCCTGCCAGTACGCCTGGTGGCAGTCTGAGCATTCTGGTGCTGTCGGGTGGCGGATCGGCGGAGCGGGAAATCAGTCTGGAGAGTGGGCGAGCGGTGGCTGAGGCATTGCTGCGCCGGGGTCATGCGGTGCGACTGCACGACCCTGCGTGTACGCCGATGTCTGGACTTGCTGACATTGACGTGATTCTGCCACTCCTGCACGGTACGGGAGGGGAGGATGGTGCTCTGCAGAGCGAACTGGAGCGACTGCGGATTCCGTGGCTGGGGAGTTCAGCGGCAGCATCAGCACTGACTTTCAGCAAATCCGCCACGCGTCGGAAGCTTGGCGAGGCGGGGCTGCCGACGGCGGACGGTTTCACCGCCTGCGCGGGTGCTGATCAGCGGGTGATTGCCCTGCAGGCTGAGGCGATTGGTCTGCCGCTGGTGGTGAAGCCTTCGGAACAGGGCTCCAGCATTGGCATCACGATTGTGAGCGACATGAAAGATTTCCCGGAAGCCCTTGCAACCGCATATCGCTGGGGTTCTGAGGTGATCGTGGAGCGTTGGATTCCCGGGCGTGAAATCACCGTTCCTGTAATCGAAGGGGAGCTTTTCCCTGCGGTTGAGATTCTGCCGGGGCGGCCGTGGTACGACTACGAGGCGAAGTACAGGGACGAGCAAACTCGCTATGTCACCAATCCGGCGAGCCTTCCCGCGGGACTGCTGGAGGCTGTACAGCGTGCGGTGGCGACCTGTGGTGTTTCGGCGATCAGTCGCACGGACCTGCGGCTGACGGCTGACGGCTGTTTTTATATCCTTGAAATCAACACGATACCCGGAATGACTTCGCACAGCCTGGTCCCGATGTCAATTGGGGCTGCGGGCAGAGAAGTCGGAGAGGTGCTGGAAGCACTTCTGTGGCGGCGGGTCTGTGCCGTTCGCTCGGGGGCTGCAGCGTGATGCGACTGCAGAGGATTCGGCATTTCTCGGAATACGTGATATTCCTGACCCTTGTCGGGATTGTTCGCCGGGTTCCGGTGTGGGCGGCAGCGTGGATGTCAGCGAGTCTCGCGTGGGCGCTTCTGCACATGCTGCCGCGGCGGCTGAGTCGCTACGACGTAGCGCGGGCGAATCTGCGAATTGCCTTTGGAGAGGATTTGCCGGAAGCCCGAGTGGAGCAGATTGTGCGGGGGATGTGGACGCACTTATTCCGGATGGTAACGGAGATGGTGCAGTTGCCGGGGCGATTCAGCCTTGAGACCTGTGCTGAGATTCTGCAGTTTGAGAAGCGGAACGAGTGTGTGCAGGCGTTGTTGTCGGACCGCCCGGTCCTGTTGCTGGGCGGGCATTTTGGCAACTGGGAGATCAGTCTGCACACGTTTGGTGAGTTTGGTTTTCCGATGGGTGTGGTGGCACGGGACCTGGACAATCCGTGGCTGCAGCGTTGGTTTTTGCGATATCGCCAGTCGACCGGGCATCGGGTGTTATCGAAGTCGGGTGCGGGTCCGGAGCTGGCGGAGCGTTTATCGGCAGGCGGTATGGTTTCGTTGCTGTGTGACCAGGATGCGGGCCGCAGCGGGGTGTTTGTGGATTTCTTCGGCCGTCCGGCTTCGACATTCAAATCGATAGCTCTGCTGGCACTGCAGTTTAACGCTCTGATCATTGTCGGCGGTGCCTGGAGGCTCCCACCTGCAGCCCAGCGCGGGGCTCGCTGGGTGCGATTCTGTTTGACGACGGAGGAGATCATTGATTCGCAGGAATTCCAGTCAGCGAGTGCCGTCGAGGAGCTGACACAGCGTTTCACTGCGGCGCTGGAGCGGCTGATTCGGCGTGCTCCTGAACAGTATTTCTGGGTGCATCGCCGCTGGAAAACGGCTCCAGGCCCAAGGCGTCGCCGTCGGGAGGCGGCGGCTGCGGACGGCAGCGGGGGCGGTGACGGCCCGAGTCCGGCGGTAACATCGTCGGGGTGAGCAGCCGGGGTTCGCAGTTTCTTCCCGGGCACACTCCTGCTAGACTGCCGAGGCCGATCCTGGGAAAACCCGCACGGCGTTTCTGAAACCACATTTCGCAACCACATTTGACACCCGCCCCATGGACATTCTCGCCGCCTTCGCAGAGTTTGAATCCTCCGCCCTTGCCGCCATCGCTGCTGCGACCGATGCGGCAGCCATCGAAAAAGTCCGGATCGAGTTTCTGGGACAGAAGAACGGTCGAATCCGTGACCTGCAGAAGCTGGTCGGTTCCGCAACACCGGCCGAGAAGCCAGCGGTGGGGAAACGTTTCAACGAAGTTCGGACGGCAGTATCAGAGCAGCTTGAGGTGCGTCAGCAGCAGCTGGCGGCACAGGCCGCGCGAACAACGTCGGACTTTGACGTTACGCTTCCCGGAGATCGTCCCCGACTGGGACGGCTCCATCCCATCACTCAGGTGATGTCCGAATTCCGTGAACTCATGGGGCGTTTTGGCTTTACGGTGGTGGACGGACCGGAGATTGAGGACGAGCGGCACAATTTTGAGGCGCTCAACATTCCCGAGGACCATCCGGCCCGCGATCCGCTCGACAACTTTTACATTGCCTGTGCGAGTGCACTTCACGGTGGCCCGGTGCTCCTTCGCAGCCAAACCTCCACCGTGCAGATTCGCACCATGGAGAAAGTGGCTCCTCCCGTCCGCATTGTTTCTCTGGGACGCGTCTACCGCCCGGATACGATCGACGCCACGCACTCCTGTATGTTTCATCAGATGGAGGGTCTGCTGGTGGACCGCCACGTGAGTATGGCTCAGCTGAAGACCGTACTCAGCCAATTTGCCCGCAGCTTTCTGGGCCCCGGCGTTGAGATCCGTTTTCGGCCTTCATTTTTCCCTTTCACTGAGCCATCGGTGGAAGTGGATATGAAGTGGGGCGATTCATGGATGGAGATTGGCGGTGCCGGGATGGTTGATCCGGCGGTTTTCGAGGCGGTGGGGTATGATCCCGAGATTTACACCGGTTTTGCATTTGGGCTGGGCATTGAGCGTTTCTGCATGAAGCACTTTGCCGTGGACGACATTCGTCGTTTTTACGAAAACGATCTGCGGTTTTTGTCACAGTTCTGAACAATGCCTCTGGAATCTCTGCAGATTGCCGGCCATCAGCTTCAGCTGTTGCTTCCCGATCCTCAGCAGATGCTCGAGGATGCGGTGGCAGGTGAAGCTGAGGGCAGCGCGGGCTGGGATCCTTACTGGGGCTTGCTTTGGGCGGCCGCTCCGCTGACTGCGGAGCTGATTCTGCGGGCTCCGCCGCGTTGTCGCCGTGCGCTGGAGCTGGGCTGCGGTGTGGGGCTCACCGGAATTGCCGGGCTGATGGCCGGTCTGGCTGTGACTTTTTCTGATCAATCACCTGCAGCCGTGCAGATGGCCCAGGCGAATGCTGAGCGAAACGGCTATCCCGGGGCTTGCGGATTGGTCTTTGGCTGGGATCAGCCGCCGCGCGACTCAGATGGCTGGGACTTCCTGTTTGGCAGTGACATTCTCTACGACCGTGCGGCGCACCAACCGTTGCTGACTTCGTTGCAGCAGCTGCTGCAGCCCGGAGGAATAGTCTGGATCGGCGACGCCGGCCGAGCCAACGCGGCTGTGTTTGCAGATTCAGCCGCCGCTGCAGGCTGGACCGTCAGGCTTTACGATCGTCGTTTGTTGCCTGTCCGCAGTTTCGAACAGCTGCAGTTCCGGCTGCTGGTACTGGAACGCCGCGTTCGCGTTGTCTGAATTTTTCCTGTTCCGGCAGCCGCAGTCAGGTGCTCGACGGAAGTCCGGCGGTACTCTCGAGTTCACGCGGTTCACGAATGGTCCATGTGAGGGCAGCGCCCGTTCCGACGATGGCGGCGACGAGCAGAAAGGGGATCCGGTGGCCGGTCCAGTCGACAAGCGCCCCCAGCAGTGGTGAACAGAGGAACGGGATGGCCATACAGAGATTCAGCGTACTGATGTACTCGGGGTGCCGTTCCCGACTGACGATCTCAATCACATAATTCACCTGCACACGAAGAGTGACTGGCACAAGCCCGATCCAGAAGAAGGTGATCCAGTACCAGCCTGTGGGGGCATATCGTTCGAGCAGGAGTGCGAGCAGTGGTGCGGCCGCAGCACAGGGCAGCAGCAGTCTGAGGGCTGAACGGGTACCGAAGCGATCGGCAAGAAAACCGGATGCCATGCTGAAGCACACGGCACCAAGATGCTGGGCCACGACCCAATCCATCAGCACGCTGCGCGAGGCACCCTGACCAGCGAGTCCAACTTTTTGATAGTGTGGGAAGAGAGTTTGCGAGAACACGAACAGCACGGCGACCAGACAGATGCGTCTGAGAACGTGATCTTCCCGGAGCCGCTGGATGGCTTGTTGCAGAGCCGCAGTAAGGGGGAGTGCGGTTTCCGTGGCCGGAGTAATGTCCGGCTGTTCCCTAAGCAGCTTTGATGACACGCCGGCCAGCATCATCATCGAGCCGACAAACAGGAAGATGGGCTGAAAGGGGGCCTGACCTGGAGCCTGCAGCCAGCGTTGCAGGAGCAGCAGAGCGAGCGTCACTGCGGCTGTTGTCCCGATTGTGCTGGCTGCTGCCTGCAGCCGTCCTCGCTGCCGCGTTTCGATCAGCTTCCCCAGCACAGTACTGAGTGTCATGTCATTGACGCCGTGGAGGCAGAAGAAAGCCACGTACGCCAAAAGAAACACAGCTGCAAACCATTCCGGCAGGCGTGCATCCGCCGCTGCTATGCTGGCCGAAAGAAACAGGAACGGCAGCCCCATCAAAAATGTGGTGCGGCTGAGCCACGCTGATTTGCGGGGTGCGGAAGCGAGTTGTCGAGCGAGCAGCAACGGAGCAAGGGACTGTCCGGTGCGATTGAGCAGCGGCAGGGCTCCCCGAATCAATCCCGATTCAGAAATGCTGTCGAGGAAGGCCGGCATGATCACACTCTCGGTCTTGAAGATCCAGGCGACGCGGAACAGTGACTGATGCACCAGCAGGGCCAGCCGATTTCGAAGCTGGTGCTGCGGAGAAACCTGCAGTGGTGCGGCCTGTGGATCCATGGAAAGACCAATTTGGTTCAGGGACTGCCGGCAATGTGTTCGCGGATCAGCGGCAGCGGCTCCGGAGACGGACCGTCGCTGATCTGCACAGCCAGGCCCAGCCGCTGTGCGACGCATTCGGGGTGTTCTGAGTAGATTCGCAGCAGTGGCTCACCGGCGGCGACCTGACTGCCGATGCGAACCAGCATTTCGAGGCCGGCGGAGTGATCGAGGGGATCTTCCAGACGCCTGCGTCCTGCTCCCAGTTCAATCAGCGCCAGCCCCAGCTGTTCCGTATCGATGGCAGTAACCAAGCCGCTGCGGGGTGCCGGAAATTCGACGGCTGGTGCGGGTTTGGGCAGTTCCCAAAGCCTTCCTCCCTGAGCATTCACCATGTGTTCAAACCGTTCAAGAGCATGGCCTGAATCGAGTGGCTGTGAGGCGAGCTTCAACGCATGTTGCCGGTTGTTGCATCGGCCGATCAGCAGGAGGATTTCGACGGCCAGTTCCAGTGTGAGCTGCCGCACATCCTCCGGACCGCGTCCGGACAGAACATCGAGGCACTCCATCACTTCCAGAGCATTTCCGCACATGCGTCCGAGGGGCTGATTCATATCTGTGAGGAGTGCGCTGGCGGGTGTTCCAAGGGCGGAGCAGACGGAGATCAGCGAGCGGGCAAGGCGGCGTGCGGCATCCGGAGTCTTCATGAAGGCACCGCTGCCAAATTTCACATCCAGCACCAGTCCCTGCAGGGATTCCGCCAGTTTTTTGCTGAGGATGCTGCTGGTAATCAATGGAATTGAGGGCACAGTGGCGGTGAGATCGCGAATGGCGTAGAGCCGGCGATCGGCGGGTGCGAGTTCCCTGGTGGTTCCGGTAATCACGCAGCCACATTCCTGGGTAAGCAGTTGAATCTCCCGGATGCTCAGATCCGTACGAAATCCCGGTATCGATTCCAGCTTATCCAGAGTTCCGCCAGTGGGACCGAGCCCGCGACCGGAGAGCATTGGAACCTGCAGATCGAGGGCGGCGAGCAGGGGGGCGAGGATCAGCGAAGTCTTGTCGCCAACGCCGCCGGTGGAATGTTTGTCGACGCGTGGAATCCCATCGTCTGGCCATTCGAGCCTTGCCCCCGACTCGAGCATCGCACAGGTGAGTGCGGTCGTTTCCGGCGGGGTCATGCCGTTGAGATAGACGGCCATGGCCATCGCGGCGACCTGATAGTCGGGGATGGTTTCAGCGGCAGTGCCCTGAATGAATTCGCGAATCTGTTCGGGAGTCAGCTCGAGTCCATCGCGTTTGGCGGCAATCAGATCCACGGGCAGCACGGCAGACCTCGCTTAGCAGGACAGCGTGAGCGGCGGGAGGGCCGCATGAACGGTGGCTCAGGCTGCTTTCTTCGATTTTGCCGCGGGCTTCTGGCCTTCGCGTGCCGCCGGGGCCGCTTCGCTTCCGTCGGTCTTCTGATGCCCACGAATAATCTGCACGGGATCCATGGAAGCTGGCTGATGACGGGCCACAAGTGTCAGCAGTGCCGGCATCAGCAGCACAGCGACAACAAGGCAGGAGGCAACGCCAACGGCGAGCAGCAGTCCCATGCTGAAAATTCCACGATGGGAAGCAATCAGCAGACTGCCGAAACCAGCGATGGAGGTCAGCGAAGTCACCAGCACGCTGCTGAAGGTCTCGGGTGACATTTCATATTGTTCACAACCGGCCGCAATCTGTCGCCGACAGTCGGAAACGAGGTAGATTCCGTTGTCGATGCCGATCGCGAACACCAGTGGCAGAGCAATCATATTGAGCGGATTCAGTTCAAGGCCTGCGGTGGCCATGATACCCAGCAACAGCAGTCCGCCACCGCACGCCGGGAGCAGCATCAGCACGGTATCCCGCAGATTACGGTAATCGAGCACGGCTGAGATCAGCACGACGAGGGACAGGGCAATACCAACCAGCAGTGGCAGGTTCAGCGCGCCGCTTCGCTGCTGCAGCGTATATCCGATGAAGGCGGCCACTGCGACCGGCGGGGCAATTGTCAGCAGCTTCTGACCGGGTCGGAGGTTACGAAACAGGAGCACCAAAGAAATCACGGCGATGGAATACAGACCGATCGAGCCCCACATCGAGCTCATGCGACCGGCGGATTCGAGAATCTGCACCGGTAGTCCGGTGACGTGGGGATCGACTGTCCGCAGTTCCGCCACGAAGCTCTGCAACGCCGCTGCGTCCCAGACGCTGTTGCGGGGATAGATTCGCAGGGCCCATTGCTGGCTCTCATCAGGCCTGATCCGGAGGTAGCGGCTCTTAAGTTCCGGTGGCAGATCCTTGAGATAGACGGGATCGAAGCGGTCAGCGGCGGCAATTTCTGCGTATTCCATGAGCAGCCAGCGGGCGACCATGGCATTCCAGGCTCCGAGGATCGCTCTGGCTTCGCGGCCGGGTGTACCGGAGAGGTCATTGAGGAACTGGTCAAGATTTGCAGCGGCCTTCCGGGCCTGCGGATGGGTGGATTTGCGAACCAGCGAATACAGGCGGTCAACTTCGCGGCCGACTGCCATATGATCAGCGGGGTCAAGGCTGGGAGTGGAGCCGGAGATGGACGCGGCCTGCTGCTGCAGGGTCCTGAGCAGCGTTACGGTCTCTGCGTCGGGGCGTTCCGGAAGCTTGCTTGCCGCATCGCTGACTCTGGCGACGGTACCAAGGCGGAGAAACTTTTCGCGAAGCTGAACTGCCTGTTCCCACGAATCCGCAAGACAGACCGCGTGCAGCACGGTGTCGGTGCCCGACTCCGCGAGTCTCTGCTCAGCACGCACTGATTCCGCCTGTGGATCCTGAAGCCGGATGAGATTGGGGTTGTATTCGACGCGACTGCTGATTTGCCCATTGGAGTAGCGGAACGCCTGAAAGGCGAAGAGCAAGACGAGGACAGCAGCAGCGGCGGCAGTGGGGGCGGGCCAGGTGACCAGGAGTTTTCGGAGGGCGGCCGGTGAGAAGGGCGCCGGGAGTTTTTCGATGTCGACTTCAGCGTCGCTGATGGCGATTAAGGCGGGCAGGAAGACGAAGGCTGCGGCAGCAGACAGCAGGGCACCGATGGCGGAAATCAACCCCAGCTCTGCCAATCCGGGGAACCCTGTGAGCAGCGTTGTTGAGAAGGCGAGTGCAGCAGTGACCGCGGAAGTGATGATGCTTCCGCCAGTACTGCGGGCTGCATTCTGAATGGCTTCCGGGATTTCCTGCAATTCCTGTCGCAGCGCCAGATAGCGGTGAATCAGGGAAACGGAGAAGTCAACGCTGAGCCCGATGAGAAAGATGGTGAAGCAGACGCTGACCAGATTCAGGTGACCGACAACGAGGGTGGCGGCTCCGAAGGTCCAGCAGGTGGAGACGAGGAGGGTGGTGAGCACCAGCATGGGGTAACGCATGCCGCGGAAAACGAGCAGCAGCAATGTGCCGACAATGAGGACTGCCAGCAGGCCGGCATTCTTCATGTCGATTGAGCTTGTTCGCAGCTCATCATCCTCAAGAGCCGGGAGTCCGGTGATGGACAGCTGCAGGTCCTTGTGGTCCGCATTTGCCGCACGAACCTCGGCAAGAATCTGACGCAGCCGCAGCATACCTGCGGCCGGGTCGTCACCGGCGAGTCCAGCCTGAACGACCCCGACGTTGCCTTCCGGGTTGATCATTCTGGATTCGGACTCATCAGTCAGTCGCTGGTCTCCGGCGACGGTCATCAAATCCGGCAGCGGCGACTGGAAGGCGTTGCGTTCGGGACTACCTGTTTGTCGCGCGTTTCGGAGATAGGCGGCGAGGCTGGCAGAGAAGCGTTCTGTGGATACCCATGTTGATTCCGGTACGATCCCGCCTTCTCGCGATCGCTGGATCTGATCTCCCAGCGTCCCGGCAATCCGTTCGGCACGAATCAGGCTCCAGTTCTGGTCCCGGACAACCCGGTCATAGGTTCTGAGCAGGGATGCGGTCCGCTGCACTTCTCTCTGAGTGAGGAACTGCAGCGCCTTGCGTCGCATGGTGGAGAGATCGACGCTTGCGAGCACATTCCGAAAGTGCTGTGGTTCTCGTTTGAGCCTGGTTCCGAGGTCATCGATGAGCGCACGAATCAGATTACGATTAGGTGCGGAGGATTCAATCACGATCAGGACGTCGGAATCGGCACCGAAGGCATCCGAGTACTGCTGCCAGTTTAGGGCGAACCTTGATTCCTGCGGCGTCAGCCCGGAGTGACTGGTGGTGATCTTCAGCGCCGTGACTGTGTAACCGACGGCAGCGCAGGCGATGCTGAGAACGAGCCAGAGCATAAGTCGGGGGCGGGCGCAGGCGAGTGCGGCGAACCAGCCCGCGAGCCGGGCCGGCAGCGAAGGACGCATCTCGTTATCTGATGGCCCGCTCATGACCATCCCTGGTCAGAACCAAGAATCATCCGCAAACTCCGAAGCTTACTTCCCGGCCATGGAACCGACACTGTCTGATGCAGGCGCAGGCTGGTTCCTCAGCGGCAGAGCCGTAATTAGTCGGTTATTCGGCATTCGGGGCCGGGTGCTGCAGGGGAAAATCTCAGTTGGCAGTACTGAGTCGGGAAAAATGTTGCAGTTTGGTTGCCGTCCTGAGGTTCGTCGGTTACACTACTGCAGTCACGCGCAAGTGGCGAAATTGGCAGACGCGCTAGCTTCAGGAGCTAGTGGGAGTTAAATCCCATGCAGGTTCAAGTCCTGTCTTGCGCAAATTAAGAAATGCGGGAATTTTTCCTGGCAATGCGGGAATCCTGACATTAACCTGCCTTTACACTCCGTGTAAGGGCATGACGTCCCTGATCAGCACGCTGCCAAAGTTCTTCTGGCAGCGTGCTTTTTTATTGGTTTCTGGTTGGAGACTGCCTGTGATTCAGCCTCGCCGGCGTTTTCTGGCTGCGACAACAGCGGCTGCTGTGGTGCCGTTCTGCTTTCCAACCACCCCGGCCCGCTCCGCGGATCCTCCGCGTCGTCAGGGAAAATCGCTGCTGCGGCTCAGTCTGGCAGGGTATTCGTTCCACTCCCGCATGGTCCGCAGGGGGACTCCGGAACAAATCGCTGCGGCGGAGATGAATCTGGAAAAGTTCATCCAATTCTGTTCGGATCAGGGGCTGGCCGCGACAGAGCTCACCGGGTATTACTTCCCCCAGCTGATCACTCCTGAATACCTGCTTGGACTGCGGTCGCTTGTTCACCGCCAGGGACTGACGGTTTCGGCAACCGCGATAGGCAACGATTTCTGCCTGCCGCCCGGGGAAGCCCGCGACAGACAGTTGTCAGAATGTCGCGCGTGGATCGACTATGCGGCTTTGCTTGGAGCCCCCGCGATCCGGATTTTCGCCGGAAATGTGCCCCGCGGAGACACTGAAGAGGCAGCCATTCAGCGATGTGCGGACGGGATTAATCTGTGTCTGGAGTATGCCGCAACGAAAGGTGTTTTTCTGGCCCTGGAGAATCACGGGGGAATTACATCCACTCCAGCCCAGATGCTGCGGATCATTGAGCGTGTGGAGAACTCGGACTGGTTTGGAGTGAATTTTGACAGCGGGAATTTTCAGACGGATGACCCCTACTCTGATCTGGTGAAGATCGCCCCCTGGGCGGTGAATGCTCAGATTAAGGCTTCCATCACGATCTCCGGCCAGAAGCAGCCAGCCGATTTCGCCCGAATCACCGGAATCCTGCGGGACGCCGGCTATCGTGGTTTTGTGGCCCTTGAATACGAAGAGTCTGACTCGCCGTTTCAGGCGATCCCTGCGCTGCTGGACAGGCTGCGTCCGCTCTGTGACGGCTGAAATTGCCGATTCCCGGCATTTCTGCCATTCCGAGCAGGCCCCGTGGTATTCGCAAATCCGTCAGAACCAGTATGGCCTGCTCAATCTGCTGAAGTGCGGGCCCGCAGCATTTCGATATGACGACGGTGAAGTCGCGCGCCTGCCGTGAATTGTGCAGCAGTCGCGCGTGCCGGTTTCCGCGGGACGACTCCGGACCGGACTGTTCCCTGCCGAAGGGAAAGACCATGTCAGGTGTCGGAAAGAAACAGAGTTTGGGTTTTCTGCGTGCCGTCCGCACGTGCGGATCGTTGCTGGCCGCTGGCTTGACGCTTGGATCGGGCCTTGCCGCCGAGGATCCGGGTGTGCTGGTGACAAATACAGGCCGATTTGAGATTCCGTTCGAGGTGGATCGCAGGGCCGGTCGCTACGCCGAAGGGCTTGCGGTGCTTTATGGATCGCAGGACAAGGGACGCACGTGGGAACGTCTGCAGAGTGTTCCTGTTGCCCGCGGCGCGTTTGTTTTTTCTGCGCCGCGTGACGGAGAGTATTCATTTGCCATTCGGATGACTGATCCGAAGGGAGCACTGCAGCAGCCGATCCGCGGAAGTGCACCGGAGATGACAGTATTGGTGGACACGGTGGCCCCGGTACTGCGTCTGGAGGCTGTGGAGACCACTCCAGGCCATGTGAGTGTGGCGTGGACGGCGAGCGATTCAGGAGTGGATGGCACATCTTTTCGACTCGAGTATGTGGAGGGTTTGAGCGGTTCACGGAAGCCGGTTCCATGTGAGTCATCCGCGTCGGGACAGGCAAGAATTTCGATTCCTCCCGGCTCAGCCGCTCTGCTTGTGGCATCGATTTGCGATACCGCGGGAAACCGCGCTGAGGCTCGAACGCAGGTGATGAGTCGTGGTGGCACCCCGACAGGCAGTGCTGCTCTGCCACTGCCTGCGGCGAGGACGCCTTCGCTGTCGCAAAGCCCTCTGGGTCCTTCGCCATTCGCGATCCCCGGATCACCGAGCACATTTGGCATCTCCCCGGGTCCGGGCGAAGGATCTGTTTATCGCCCTCCGGTGCCAATTCAGCCTGCCGGGGATTCGTCTGCAGCAGCTCCGCTGTTGGCTGCTCAGGCTGGTGCCGCGTGGGCGCAAACACCCCAGCAGCTGGTCAACAACCGTGTATTTGAACTGGACTACCAGATCGACGACGTCGGTCCGTCGGGCGTGAGTGCAGTGGAGCTGTTCATTACCGAGGACGGCGGTGGCCAGTGGTTCCGATATGGAAGTGATCCGGACGTACGCAGTCCGTTTCAGGTGGATGCGATGTCAGAGGGCACATTTGGCTTTGCGGTGCGAATTCGCAACGGTCTGGGTGTGGCCGATACTCCGCCGCAACCGGGCCAGCCGCCGGAGGTGATCATTACTGTTGATCAGACGCCTCCGACGGTGCAGATGCAACCGCCGGGTGTGAGCCAGGACGGAGCGGGCACAATTCAGTTCTCATGGAGAGTGCAGGAGTCAAATCCGGCTGAGGGCGTTGTGCGTCTGGAGTCTTCACCGGGGGCAAATGGTCCGTGGACGCCGGTGTTTGACTGGCAACCGGATCAGGGTGGTTTTGAGCTGCCAATCAGACCTGGGATGCCCCCGTCTCTGTATTTTCGTTTGCTCGCGCGGGATGCAGCCGGCAACGTGGGCATGTCTCAGACGATTCAGCCGGTGATTGTTGATCTGAAACGACCGGTGGGGCGAATTCTGAGGGTGCAGCCATCAATGTCTCCGGGAACTCGCTGAGCGACTGCTGCTGGTGCGGGTGTCAAAACAGCCGCCGAACCTCGGGCTTACTGACCTTCCCCATGGCGTTTTTGGGGAGTGAATCGACGATCAGCAGTCGTCTGGGAATTTTGTAGACTGACAACCTCTGGCGACACCAGCTTCGCAGTGTTTCGAGGTCCAGTGTGGTATCGTGCCGGAGAACAACTGCGACGGCAGTTTGTTCACCCCACTCATCGTCCGGAAGTCCCACCACGGCACAGTCTCGGATGGCCGGGTGATCGAGCAGTGCGGTTTCGATTTCGAGGGCCGAGAGTTTGTAACCGCCACTTTTGATGATGTCGACGGACGCGCGTCCGAGAATGCGGTAGCTGCCGCGATCGAGCACAGCGATATCACCGGTGCGAAACCAGCCATCGATAAACGACTCGCGTGTGGCTTCCGGGCGATTCCAGTACTCACGGAAGACAGCCGGACCACGCACCTGGATTTCACCGGGCAGCGAGGGATCGGTGTTTGGTTGTCCATCGTCGCCAGCCAGCCGAATCTGAACATTCGGCAGCGGTTGTCCGACGCAGCCCGGACGACGCTCGCCGTGAAGTGGATTGGATAGTGCCATGCCGATTTCCGTCATGCCGTAACGTTCCAGCAGCTGATGTCCGGTGAGCTGAGTCCAGCGTTCATGCACTGAGGCCGGAAGGGCAGCTGAGCCGGAGACCATCAGTCGCATGGCCTGAAAGCCAGCGACAATTTCCTGTCTGAGGGACTGAGCGGCAGCTTCGAGGAATTCGATCAGCCTTACGTAGATTGTGGGTACTGCCATAAACAGCGAGTACTCACGCTGGCGAACCCGGGCGAGTACAGCATCTGCATCAAAACGTTGAAACGGATCCACTGCTGCGCCGCTCCACAGAGCACAGCTGAGGATATTGATGATGCCATGAATGTGATGCAGGGGCAGAAACAAAGGAATCCGATCACTGGCTGTCCATTCCCATGCTGCCACCAGCGCCTCAATCTGAGCCTGAATTGCGGCATGCGTTGAAACCACTCCCTTGGGTCGGCTGGTGGTACCGCTTGTGTAGAGGATCAGAGCTCGGCGCTCTGCATCTATGGCGGGCAGTGAACGCAGTGTTGCCGAGGCAGCCCGTTCGGCGGGGACGAGGGAGATTCCGAGTTTTTCGGTGAGTGGCTGGATTGTCGGCTGCAGCGCAGCAGTGGTCAGGACGAGCGAGGCACCGGAATCTGTCAGCGCATACTCCCATTCGGGTACCGTCGCGGAACTGCACAGCGGGAGTGCGATTCCGCCGGCCCGCCAGATGGCCCATTGTGCGGCTGCATAATCGCGGCCGGCGGGAATCAGCATGGCAACACGGGCTTCGCCGAGGTCTCCGGCCTGCTCTGCGAGCAGACTGGCGAGCTGCCGTGACTGCTGCAGCAGTTCGCCGTAGGTGCAGCCTGCGGCGGATCCCCGGAAAGCGATTTTATCCGAGTGCTGGCGGGCTCGGGCGATCAAAGGCAGTTCAGTCATCGTTGCGGATCCTGTTTGGAAAGGACTCTTTACAGCAGCCAGCAAAGCAGCGGGTAAAGCAGCAGGGGACCGGCGAGGCAGCCCAGTCCGGTATAGAATGCGGCCGTCATCGCCGCATAGGGGACCAGCTTTGGATCGGTGGCGGCCAGTCCGGCCATGACGCCACTGTTCGTTCCCATCAGGCCTCCGTAAATCATAGCAGCACGGGGATTATTCAGGCCGATTGGTCGGGCAGCAGCCGGGGTGATCAGCATCACAAGAATGGCTTTGACCAGACCGGCTGCGAAGCTGATGGCAATCACTGCAGGCTGGGCTCCAACCGCAGTTCCGGTAACGGGGCCGACGATGTAGGTCGCTGCACCAGCACCAATCGTGGCCAGACTTTCAGCATCCCGGTATCCACAGGCCCAGGCAGCCATGCAGCCGCAGGTGAAGGCGGAGGACAAGCCGAGTACCAGAGCAGCCAGACCGGTCAATCCCCCCTTGCGAAGTTCGGCAACTCTGACCCCGAAGGCAGTGGACACGATGGCAACATCCCGGAACATGTCTCCGCCGAGCAGTCCGAGGCCGCCGAGGAGGGGGAGGTCAGCAAGTCCTTTTGTTCCACCAGTCAGCGCACCGCCGAGGCCGGCCAGCAGGAGCCCGGCCGCAATCGCCAGTGCCGAGCCGTGCAGGCGGCCTCGAGTGAATCGAGCGGCCGACCATTCAGCGATGGAGACCAGAAGTCCCACGACTGCGAGGGCAGTGAGGAAGTCGTACCTGCGGAGTACGGCGGTCAGAAAATCCGGGAGTGCGTTCATGGCAACTTCTCTGCATCCCCCGAAATCCGGGCAGCGGAGCGGCAAAGCAGCGCGGTGAGTGCGAGTCCAAAGGCGACTGCGAGGATTGCGGCGAAGAAGGCCGCAGGTCCTCCGCTGACCGCCCGGGCCACGTCCTGGATGCAGGCCATTGCCACAACGATCGGGACATACATCCCGGACCACCAGGCGATCCCGGACTGAGATGCAGCCGGCAGCAGCTTACGCCGGCGCAGCCATTCAGTCGATGCAATCAGCAGCAGCATCGACAAGCCAATTCCGCCAAGGTCCCGATTGAGTCCTGTCACTGCCCCCAGCCAACCTCCCAGAGTCATTCCCAGCAGCAGGCAGGCTGCCAGCAGAGCGGTGCCGTAGATGACCATAGCGGAATCTTGACAGTTGCAGTCAGACGACTTCGTGGAGGGGAAGATTTCCCGGATCCACAAGATACTGCGGCGTACCAGCGAGGTCAAAGATGCGGGTGTTCTGAGCATCGATTCCGGCGCAGTGGTACAGCGTGGCGAAGACTTCCTGGAAGGTCACGGGCCGCACCTGGGGCGTTTCGCCGTAGCGGTTGGTGGCCCCCACGACCTGCCCGGTCCGCATACCGCCACCAGCGAGGACCGCAGTGTTGGCCTGGGGCCAGTGATCGCGGCTGTTGCTGCCGTTGATTCGCGGCGTGCGTCCGAATTCTCCCCAGACCACCACGGAAACGTCATCCGCAAGGCCGCGTTCGTGCAGGTCAGTGACCAATGCCGCGAGTCCCTGATCGAGCCGCGGACATTCTTCGCGGCATTTGGGAAAGTTCATGCCGTCAGAACCGTGCCAGTCCCAGCGGCTGAAATTCAGCGAAACAAATCGTGCGCCAGCCTCGACGAGCCGCCGAGCAACGCAGAGATTTTCGACCATCGGTGGGGCACCGTCCCGCTGAAAGACCTCGCTGCTGGCACCGTATCGCGCCACGATTCGAGGATCTTCCTTCGACAGGTCGAGAGCATCCACGAGGTGCGAGGTTGTCAGAATGCCCATAGCCTGCTGAGCGTAGACGTCGAGGCTTTCCATCTGACCGCGCTGATCGGCGTCACGACGGAAACGATCGAGCGACTGCATCAGTGCTGTGCGGTCGCGGAGTTTTTCGAGAGTCACCCCCTGCAAAGTCATGCTTTCCGGGCGACTGCGCGCCTGACGACCCACAAGGTTGAAAGGAGCGTGGCCGACACCAAGAAAACCTCCACCACCCGCTTCGCCCCAGGTGCGGTTTCCAGTGGGATACATCAACGCGACGTTTGGCGGAATGGCCTGGGTAACCGGCCCGGCCATACGCGAAACCCAGGCACCTCCGGATGGCCAGCCACCCGGTGGCTGACGACTGCCTTTGCGGCGGCCCGTCATGCACTGGTAGGCGTCGTGAGCCCCATCGGAATCTGACAGTGAGCGGACAAGCACGAACTTGTCCATGTTCTCTGCCATCCGCGGAAACAATTCGCTCACGAAGACGCCGGGAACCCGTGTCGCGATGGCACCAAATTCTCCGCGGAATTCCGCCGGGGCGTCCGGCTTGGGATCCCACATATCCAAATGCGGCGGACCACCGGGCAGATAGATGTTGATGATTGCCTTGTGTGTGCTGCTGCTGCTGCTGCGAGCGGCTTCGTTTGCACGCAGTGCGTCAGCCAGATGAATACCGCCCAGCGCCATGCCGCCGACGGTCAGAAAGTCGCGGCGGGAAAAGCCGTCGCAGAAGCCGGTACGGCGGCGAGTTGGTCGTCCGAGAATGGTCAGCATGCGAGTGCTCCGAGGGCGGGAGAAGAGGGAGCGGGTGGGGAGTAGCCGATGAAGGGCCTGCAGGAAGTATTCGGAGTGTCGCCTGTTCTGATTTCGGCAGACTCGCATTTCCAGCACAATCCCGCCGCTTCTCAAATTCAGGAATAAGCAGCAGCCAGCGGGAAACGAAAGTCCGGAGGACCGGAAATGCCCTGTAGGATGCCCGGAGACGCGGAAGGAGCGATGAGAAATGGCGAAGGGTTCTTTCAGGCGATATTCAGTGCGGCTGGGGCTATTGCTGGCGGTCCTGTTGCTTCAGGGGCGTGGCCTGTCCGCGGCGGCGGGCGACCTCGTGAAGGTGATGAGTTTCAATATCCGCTACGGGACAGCACGGGACGGAGCGAATTCGTGGCCCAATCGCCGCAGCCATGTGGCGGAGGTGATCAGATCGGGTGGTGCCGACCTGCTTGGTATTCAGGAAACGCTTCCTTTTCAGGCAGAGCAGTTGCAGGAAGCATTACCGGGCTACGATTACGTCGGCTGGTCACGGGACGCGAGTGCGGATGGTGAGCAATGCGGGATTTTTGTGCGGCGAGAGCGATTTGAGATCATCGAGTCCGGTCAGTTCTGGCTGAGCGAGAGTCCTGACGAAAAGTACTCCAAAAGCTGGGATTCCTCGCTGCCTCGTGTGGCCACGTGGGTGCGGTTGCGAGAGAGGTCGGAGGCGGGCCGAAGTCTGCTGTTCATCAACACCCATTTCGACCATCGCGGCGTAAGAGCGCGGCAGGAGTCAGCTGTGTTGCTGGTGCGTCGTTCCGCCCAGCTGGCGGCCGGACTGCCGGTGCTGATTACCGGCGACTTCAATTGTGGCGAGGGTTCGGAGCCGTGGACGACGCTGACGACAGCCACGGCGGGTCTGGAGGACACGTTTCGCATCGCGCATCCTCAGCGTGGCGAAGCGGAGGGCACATTTCATGGATTTTCCGGTACGGTATCTCCGGAGCGAATTGACTGGATTCTCTGCTCCACCGGCTGGAAGGTGGAATCTGCGGCGATTGATCGCAGCGAATTTGGCGGTCGGTTTCCATCGGATCATTTTGCGGTGACGGCGACTGTCGGGTGGCCGCAGCAGCCAGCGCAGAATTCTGCAGAGACGAAAGCGCGTTGACTTTGAATCGCGTCAAATTCCCTGAGTTGCTGGGGTTTGGAATTACGCTGCCTGCGGCGTTATTGGTTTCTGCTGCGGGTCCTGCGGAGCCGACGTGGCGCGTATTGCTGACGCTGGCCGCCTTTCTGCCGGCGGCAGTGGGATGGTGGTTGCCGCGAAAACTGTCGCGAGAACCCGCTGACGCCGAGCTTGAGTCGCTCCGGGCGCGATGTCGGGAGCAGCTGGCGGAGATGGAGCGGGAGTCAGCGGAGCGTCAGGATCTGCAGGCGGCTGTGTTGCGGGATCTGGAGGCGCGTTCCGAGGATCTGGAAGCTCGCGAGCAGCGGCTGGTTTCCAGACTGGTTCGGTTTCAGGAATTTTTTGAGTACCCGGCGGACGATGTGCATAGTGGTCGCAGCGGTGCAGCCCTGCAGTCGCTCAGCGAACAGGACCGCGCTGTCCGGCGACTGCTCGAAACGGAAGCGGAGCGGGTGTATGAGAAAATCCGTGCAAATGCTTACAGCGTCGACGGACAGCTGAATCTGCTGCAGATCCGTGATGAGGTGCTGGATCTGATTCGTCGAGTGGCATTGATTTATCGTCCGGGGAGTGATTCGCCTCTGGCGGAAGCCAGCCTTGAGCAGCTGGCGCGAGCGGCGAGCCGCATCTGGCTGCACTTGCTGGTGCTGGTCGAGCAGTTGCCGTTGCCGGTCCAGCAATACAGCATTTCCACTCTTTACACATGGATCCGTCGTTCCGTCGTGGGTTATGGTGTTTACCAGAAGGCCAGTCCGTGGCTGGCCATGGCGGCGCGTGGTGTGAGTGCCGGGCGGCTGATCAGTGGTGCGAATCCTGCTGTTCTGGGCGCGTGGTGGCTGGCATCTGAGCTGGGTCGCCAGGGCGCGCGGAAGTGGGTGGAACAGACTGTGGATCGCCAGGCTGTGGCCTTGCTGCGGCAGGTGATTTCCGTGGTGGGTCTGGAGGCGGCGGGCATCTTCGGCACAGGCTTTCGCCAGCGAGATCCGGCATGGATTCTGGGTACGGAACTGGTGGAGCTGGTGGCCGCTTTTCCGCCATCGGGTGAGAGTTTGCGGCATGGTCTAACGGCTGTCACAGCTCTGCCTTTGCTCAGCGAGTACGACCGTATCTATCTCTATCGCTGTCTGGCTGCGCATCGTACGGCCGGGCTGCAGCTGGCCGACCCGGCGATGCTTACCCGGGAGCAGCGTGACGAGATTGCGAGGATCCTGGAACAGTTTTTTGCAGCAAGGATTCACGGAGCCACGGAGTCTGCCGTCAGAAAATGGCGTGAGGGTGTTGAATCGCGACTGGATCTGCGACTGCAGCTGGATATCAAGCATGCAGCGGTTCCGCCAGCGAACGAGCGGCAGCGGATGGTGGCGGCAACGAGTCTGCTGGAATTTCTTACTGACGTGGTGCACCTGACCGGAGAGCAGCTTGCGACGGCGTGGAACCAGTTGCCGCTGGCTGCAGCGATTCCGGCGGCGGACCGCCAGCGGCTGCTAAGCGAGCAGCAGATCGCGGAATCAGCCTTTGCCCCACCGGACCTGGATCCAGCCTCAGAGATCACCGATGCATTTCTGCGGGATCTGATGGCATGCGCGGTGGCAGCTCCGGAACCATCCGATGCCATTGAACAGCTGGCCGTGGAAACTGCGTGGTATTTTCGGCGTACGAGTGGTGACGCCCGCAAGTGGCTGGACGAAGCGTGGCGAAACCGGGTGCGATGGATCTGCCAGCATCCGGAGATCGCAGATCGAATGCCAATGGGGATTGCGCGAGTGGCGTTTGCGGAGCGTCGTTCACAGGAACGGCTGGCATTTTTTTATGGTCATCTGTTGAAGGTTGCCGGGGAAGAACGCAGGGAGTTGCCCGGTGCGGTGCTGCTGGGTCTGCAGCAGCCTGATGGTTCCGGTCGGCGAGCGGTCGTGCTGGGGGCGGGTGCGAACGAGCCCGCGGTGCTCTGGACAGCCAGCGCTCCTTTGATTGTGGAGCGTGTGAAGGGCGTGTTTGTGGACGATCTGCGTCTGATCGGAGGGCTTTGGAGTGGCTTTGGGGGCGATTCAGCCAGCCTGCAGGTTGCGGGCAGCCTGCGGGGCGGCCGGTATGCGGTGTGGTTTGATTCGCTGTTGAAATGGGCGAATTAGCGACCGGATTCCCGGAGCCACGTGCCGAGCATGAACAGAGCAATACCGCACACGAGCGATACGGGCATCACGATCAGTCTGAACCCGAAGAACAGTTGGAAGAAGATGATCGAGGGCAGCAGAGCGAGCGTGATCAGCTGGAGAATCAGGCCGAGTGTGTGTCGCATCTGAGTTCGTCCTGTGTAAGCGTCTGGTTACCGAACTCGCAGCAGCACGCTGTCACCATCGCGTCCGGGGCAGCGCCAGGCGGCAATGCGATCAACACGTCGGCCTCGAGTGCGTCCCAGTCGGCGAGCTTCTTCCAGTTCGGTTTTCCATGCGGGTCCCTTGATGAGCAGCACCTCGCCACCGGAGTCCCAGACCCGATCGAACCATGGGAGGAGTTTATCGAGGGCGGCGACGGCGCGGACGGTGAGACAGTCGAATTCGCGATTCAGCAGAATATCCTGCACGCGATTTCCGAGCACAGAAACGGGGAGCTGTAGCGTCTGCACGATATCCCTGAGGGCGGCCGCTTTTTTGGCGACGGAGTCGCAGACGGTCACTGACAGGTCAGGCCGGAGGATGGCCAGCGGGATTCCTGGGACTCCGCCTCCGGAACCCACATCGAGCACGCGGGATCCCACGGGAAGGTGTTCAGCCAGGCGAACGGAATCGAGAAGATCCCGGTGGACGAACACATTCCAGGCGGTGTGGCGAGTGAGGTTGAGTTTTTGGTTCCAGTCGCGGACCAGCAGGAGGTACTGAGCGAGAGCAGAGGCCTGCTGCGGTGTGACGGTGACCCCGATGGCCTGAGCGAGTTCCAGAAGATGCCGGGCAGGATCTTCGGGTTCGTGGTGGTGGGGGTCGAGTGGAGCAACGGAATCGTTCATGGGGCCTTCAGACGAGGGCAAAGGCGTTGTCGAGTTCGCCGGAGATGCGTTTGAGTTCTGTGGCGTCGCCACCGGAGACTTCAGCGGCGCACCAGCCGGCGAAGTTGATTTCCAGCAGTGCTTTGCGGACATCGGCGTAATCGATATCGCCCTCTGAGATACGAGTGAATTTGTCTTCGGCGCGGGAGAAGCCTTTGATATCGAGTTTCATCACGCGGCGTCCGAGCTGGCGGATCCAGTCGCCCATACTGCCGTATTTCCAGTGATTGCCGATATCGAACTGCATGCCGACCCAGGGGGAATTGAGTTCGTCGACGTAGCGGACGAATTTTTCGGCAGTTTGTGTGGGTCCGCCGGAGTGATCATAGAGGAAATGGTTCCAGACGTTTTCGATGACGATCTGCACACCGAGCCTTGCGGCGGTTGGTATGGCCTGGGCGATATTTTCCTGGGAGCGTTTCCAGATTTCCTGTTCGGGGCCGTCCTTACCGTGACCGATGACGAGGAGTACGGAATGTCCGCCGACGGCATGGGTGCCTTCGATGGCTGACAGGAGGGACTGCAGGGCGCGTTCGCGAACGGCCGGATCGGGATCTGTGTGTCGAACCTGCCAGTGGGTGGAGTTTACGGTGCCGTCGACAGGCAAACCGCTTTCAGCGATGGCCTTTTTTGTTTCTTCAACGTTCATACCTGGGGCATCCATTTCGATGCCATCGAAACCGGCGGCTTTGACAGCTTTGAATTTTTCTGTGAGCGAGCCATCGACGCGTACCATGCCGATTTTGAGTGTTTTCAGCAGGCGTCCTTTGAGGCCTGGTTCGGCGATTGCGGCGGGGCTGGCGGCGGTCGCGTGTGGAGTGAGGAGCAGGCTGGAGGATGTGAGGGCGGCGGATGCCTGCAGGAGCGTGCGGCGGGAGAGCAGACCGGACGACATTTGGGGGACTCCTTCGAGCGGTGCATGGAGGGGCAGGGGGGGGCAGGAGGACGGATCTTAGGCATTTCGCTGTTTAACGCCAGTGAGCCTGGCGGCATTGGCGACTGTGAAATCCGGATTCAGCGGGGGTGGCCTCGAGGTGTAGTCAGCGATTGCCGCCGATGGTCTGGATATCGAGCGTGCGGCGGGGCACCGGGCTGGGGGTGCTGGCTGAGGCGGCTGGTGTGATCAGGTCGGAGGAAGTGATTGTTGGCGGGGCGGGCAGGGGCCGCAGTTCCGGAGCGGGTTCGGCATTTGTCCGGCGGAGCGGGACTTCGACGGGGAGTCGTACGGAGAACACGCTGCCTTTGCCGAATTCGCTGACGAGTGAAACGTCACCGCCGAGGAGTCGGGAGAGTTCGCGGACGATGGACAGTCCCAGCCCGGTCCCTTCGTATTCGCGAGTGGTATGATCACGGCCGCCTGGTGCCGTGGAGCCCTGCCGGAACTTCTCAAAGATGTGTTCCTGTTCCTGCAGCGGAATACCGATGCCGGTATCTTCCACGCTGAAGCTGACGGTGGCCGGGTCGAGAATTTTCGCGGAGACTCGGACGCGTCCGCCCTCGGGTGTGAATTTCACGGCATTGGACAGCAGATTATTGACAATTTGACTGATTTTACCGCGGTCCTGGAAGAGTTCCGGGAGTGGCGGTCGGGGTGGCTCCATGCGCAGGTCGATGCGTCTGCGGTCGGCAATGGGGAGCATTTGCTGGACCTGGAGTTCGAGGATTTCCTCCAGCCGCAGTGTGGCGGGATGAATTTCCATTTTTCCGGATTCGATTTTTGCGAGGTCGAGCAGGTCGTTGATCTGGACCATGAGTGACTGGCCGGACGTCTGGATGTTGGAGACGTAGCGGCGCTGGCGGTCATCAAGATTGGGAGCCGTCTGGAGGATATCGCTGAAGCCGAGAATGCTGTTGAGGGGTGTGCGGAGTTCGTGGCTGATGGTGGCGAGGAAATCATCCTTGAGACGGTTATTGTTGAACAGTTCCATATTGGCCTGGGCCAGCTGATCAATTTTGGCATCGAGGTTTTCGTTGAGGGAGCGGAGTTCATCATTCACGGTCATCATGTGCCGCAGCATGCGGTTGAACGCATGACTGAGTTCCTCAAATTCGTCGCCGGTGCTGATATCCGCGCGCAGATTCAGGTTACCTCGAGCAATCTCATCGCTGACATCCTTGAGGTGCTGGACAGGCTTTACGATGATGAAGCGGACGATGGCCCATGCGGTGAGCATGGCGAGGAAGGATGTGAGGATGGCAGTTGCGAGCAGGACCGCGCGGTTGTGTGCAAGCTGGCTGTCGACGGTGTCCATTGGCAGTGTGATGGTGGCGATGCCATACAGAGGTGCCGGTTCGGGGGAGGCCGTGAAGGCGGCATTGAGTGCGGGATCAGCAGGCAGCTGTCCAGCCTCCTGGCTGGTGTCCGTGGGGCCGGCCCTGCCGATGGGGCTTGCGCGATTAAACGCGGTCAGCTGGCTGCTGGGGAGCCCACTGCGGATGACTCCGTCAGGATGATGGCAGAGAATGCAGTTGGCTTCCATCCGGACGGCTGAAAAGTAGTAAAGGACTCGACCGCCGTTTTCTTCGAGGATCTTGGAGTATTCGTCGGCGGGGTTTTCGCGATTTTCAAATCGCAGGCGGGCTTCATATTCGTGTTCATTCTGCCCGGCCCCGGCAACGGGACGCAAATCCCACGTTGGTCGATCGGTCACGGCCGGCATGACCTGCTGGAAGGCGTCCAGCAGAGCGGCAGGACCATCGGTGGGCGGTGGATTTTCCGGGCCGTCCGCGGGGCGCTTTTCCGGCGTGGACAGCAGCTGGGCTGTCGAGGGCGATTCCGGCTGCAGCGGGGTAATATCCGTTGGCCGACCGCCGGAGTCCCCTGGCACCGGGCTGGACTGCTGAGAATCGCCGGAGGGTTTCAGAAAGCGAGTGAAGTGCAGTTGCTGAAGGAGCCTTGGCACCATCAGCCGGGCGGCTTCGATCTGCTGCAGTTCGACCATGCTGCGGGTGAGCGACGCATACCACCAGAAGCTGGTGGTAATTAAACACAGCAGCGCGATGCCGAAGAGAAATCGGCATTTGCGTTCGAGGCTGGTTTCGCCGACCAGTTTCCGGATTGTGCGGTAGGAGATCACTGCGGGTTCCCGACAATTGGGGAGTGGATGCGGCGGATCTTGCCATGAAACGGCTGCGGCTGCAATTGGGGAGTGGCTGCGGGAGTGCGGCCGGAGGAAATTGCCGGAAGATTCCGCCCGCAGGCTCGGGAATGGCTTTCCACGCGGTTTGGCAGTGACCGGGAGCCGATCCGGAGCCGGGTCTGAGCTTGCATCGGACTGCCGGACAATCCAGGATTAGGAGGCAGCGGCAATGTTCGGCACCTGCCGCTGGTCCGGCGGCAGGCATCCACGGACAGTCGAAGAAGGCAGACTTCATGACGGTCATGCGTTTTACCGGAAACCCGCATCCAACGATTGGCGTGGAGATTGAGCTGCAGCTGATTGACGCGCGTGAGCTCTCGCTGCGAAGCTGCATCGATCAGGTGCTCGCAGCGCTTCCAGAGCATTTGCAGGATTCCGTCAAACCGGAACTGATGCAGTGCTACGTGGAGATCAACACGAAGGTCTGCAGTACAGTGAGTGAGGCGGGTGAGGATCTGCGGCGGAAGCTGGCGGAACTGGAGGCGATTCTGCATCCGATGGGCATCCGGCTGCTCTGGGCCGGAACGCACCCGTTCTCATCGTGGCGGCATCAGAAAATCACCATTCACGAACGTTACCATCGGCTTGTGACGCTGATGGAGGATGTGGTGCGGCGACTGGTGACTTTTGGTCTGCATGTGCACATCGGGGTGGATTCGGGTGACAAGGCGGTAATGATCTGTGATCGGATGCTGCATCACCTTCCGCTGCTGCTGGCACTTTCCGCCAATTCGCCGTTCTGGGAAGGTCGGAGCACGGGACTGCAGTCCAACCGTTCCAAGATCATGGAAGGACTCCCCACGGCGGGGCTGCCGTACCAGATGCGAAACTGGAGCGAGTACGTCTGGCTGGTCAAGCATCTGATGGGGACGGGCTTTATCAATTCCATCCGGGAAATCTGGTGGGATATCCGGCCCCATCATCATTTCGGAACCATTGAGGTCCGGGTCTGCGACATCCCTCCGTCTCTGGAACACGTACTGGCCCTGACATCCCTGATTCAGTGTCTGGTGCACACCATTTCAAACGACATTGACGAGGGCACATTTCAGTCAGAATACCACCCGATGATGGTGGAACAGAACAAGTGGCGAGCGACGCGTTACGGAGCGGATGCATCGCTGGTGAGTTATCGGGATTTTCAGCAGCGTTCCGTGCCACAGCTGGTGGATGAGCTGATTGTTCGTCTGAGTCCTGCCGCGCGGGAGCTGCAGTGTCTGTCGGAACTTGAGTCCGTGTCGAATATTCCGCACAACAGCGGCGCCAGGCGGCAGAACGAGCTCTACGAGTCCACGGGCAGCCGCCGGAAGGTTGTGGAAAAACTGCTGGAGGTTCCGGCCTGGCAGCCGCTCCCGGAGTCCACCGCCGAAGGCTGATCAGGCAAGGATCTCGTCGATTACGTGTCCGTGTACGTCAGTGAGTCGAAAATCGCGGCCGGAGTGATGCCAGGTGAGCCGCGTATGGTCGAAGCCCATGAGTTTGAGCAGTGTGGCGTGCAGATCGTGTACATGGACGCGATTTTCGACGGCGCGGTAGCCGAATTCATCGGTGCTGCCATAGGCCATGCCGCCGCGGACGCCACCACCGGCGAGCCATACGGAAAAACCGTGATGATTGTGATCACGTCCGGTTGGATTGCCGCCTCCGATGGGAACTTCAACAGCCGGTGTACGTCCGAATTCTCCGCCACACAGCACGAGTGTGTCATCGAGGAGTCCGCGCTGGGCGAGGTCGGTGAGGAAGGCAGCGATGGGGCCATCAGCTTCCTGCCCCAGTCGGCGGTGTTCACCGGCGATGTTTCCATGCGAATCCCACGGCTGCACATCCCCGTGGTAGCACTGGACGACGCGGACACCGCGTTCAAGGAGTCTTCGGGCCGTGAGCAATTGTCTGCCGTGCACGGTTTCGGTGCGATACAACTGATGGGTGCTTTGCGACTCACCGCTCAGATCCAGCGCATCGGAGGCTTCCATCTGCATGCGGAATGCGAGTTCAAACGACTGGATGCGAGCTTCCAGCTGCGGGTCATCCGCCCGCGGCTGCTGGTGGCGCCGATTGAGCTGAGCGAGCAGGTCCAGTTGTCGTCGCTGGGTTTGGCGTGGAGTGGTGGGGTTTTGAATATTTGCGATAAGTTCTGCGGCGGTAGTGCGACGGGTATCGAGGTATGTGCCCTGATAGATGCCGGGGAGGAAGGCGCTGCGCCAGTTGGACGAGTCGGCAACGGGGAGCCCCGGGCAGAGGGTAACAAAGCCGGGCAGGTTTTGATTTTCGCAGCCGAGGCCGTAAGTGAGCCAGGCGCCATAGCTGGGCCGTGACAACCGTTCGTCGCCGGTGTTCATCAGCCGCATGCTTTGTTCGTGATTGGGAGTATTGGCGTACATGGAGCGAATGACACAGATACGGTCGGCGTGCCAGAGCGCTGTTTTTTGGAAGACTTCGCTGCACCACAACCCGCTGTCCCCATATTGATCGAAGCGAAAGGGCGAAGCGAGTGCGACTCCGGTTTCCCGTTCCGTTGTGAGATTTCCCAGCGGAAGCCTGCGTCCTCCCCAGCGGGTGAGTTCGGGCTTGGGATCCCAGGTGTCAACCTGGGAGGGGCCACCGTTGAGGTAGATGTGCACGAGGCGTCGGGCCCGCGGCGCGAAGTGGGGCTGACGGGGTGCAAGGGGATTGCGGAGTGCATTTGTCTGGAGCGAATCAGTATCGGCGGCTGCGTTGGCGGAGAGCAGTGTCGGGAGGGCGAGCAGACCGATGCCGGTACCCGTGCAGGCGAGCCAGTCTCGACGGGAGCAGGGCGGAATCACCATGAAACACTCCGGTTAGTCAGTGCGGTGGGACAATGGACTGGGTTGTGACGGCTGGTTTGCGGATTGTCAAGTTTTTCGGGATTCAGCTGCAGCAATCGTGGCAGTATCATGCGGCACAGCGGGTTGATTGACAAACAGATTTTTGGGGCATTTTCGGCATGGCCCGGTTCTCTGCAAGCTATGACGCGGTGATCATCGGCAGCGGTCACAACGGATTGACGGCGGCCTGTTGCCTCGCTGGTGCCGGTCAGCGCGTGCTGGTGCTGGAGCGGCTGTCGGAATTCGGCGGGGCGACGAAGTCGCAGCGAGTATTTCCGGATCACGAGGCGTGGCTCAGCCGCTATTCCTATCTGGTTTCGCTGTTTCCCGCCCGTCTGCAGCAGCTGCTGCGGCTGGACTTTCGCACTCTGCAGCGCAGCACGGCCTCCTTCACGCCGTGGACGACCAGCACCGGTGAAGCTCGTGGGCTGGTGATTTCCAACACCGATGCGGCGCGATCACGCGCCTCACTGGAGGAACTTGGAGGCGCAGCAGCAGTTCGCAGCTGGGATGAATTCGCGGCGCTGCAGGCGACGTTTGCAGAATTTGTCTGGCCCTCGCTGACTGAACCGCTGCGAACGAAAGGCGACTTTGAGAAGCGACTGGCCACCGCACTGCAGCGTCGCGCGTGGCGCGCATTTGTTGAACGTCCGCTGGGTGAAATTATCGAGGAAGTGTTCGCACATGACGCTCTGCGTGGGCTCGTGATGACGGATGGCAAGATCGGGGTCTTCACGGAGCCCCACGACACATCTCTGCTGCAGAATCGCTGCTTTGCTTACCACGTGATCGGTAACGGCAGCGGTGAATGGCGGGTTCCTGAAGGTGGCATGCGATCGCTGGTGAACGCATTGCTCAGGCGGTGTGCTGACCTCGGAGTGACTCTGCTGGCGGATGCTGCGGCAATGCATATCGAACCGCTTCGCGATCTGCAGTCTGTGACGTTCTGTGATCCCGGCGACGGCAGTCAGCAGCGAGTCACAGCGAGAAACGTGCTGGTCAACGCGGGGCCTCGAACACTGGCAGCGCTGCTTGGAAAGTCGTGGCGGCCAAAAGCCGGAGACGAAGGTTCAGTAGTGAAGATCAATCTGCTGCTGGAAAGGCTGCCTCGAGTGCGAGCGTGTGGAGTGAGCGCGGAGGAGGCCTTCGGGGGCACATTTCATATCGACGAGGGCTATGAGCAGATGCGGCAGTCCTGGCGGGAAGCAGCTGCCGGAAACCTTCCAGCAACTCCGCCCGGTGAAGTCTACTGTCATACGCTTACAGACCGATCCATTCTTTCGCCAGCGCTGCAGTCGGCGGGCTGGCACACACTGACATTGTTCGGTCTGGACATGCCCTACCGCCTGTTTTCCGACCCTGCGCAGCATGCGATGCGCAAGGAGCAGGTGCTGGGGAAGTATCTGGCGGGCTTGAATCGGATCTGTGAGGAGCCGATTGAGGGCTGTCTTGCGCGGGCAGCAGATGGCAGCCCGTGTGTGGAGATCAAGTCGCCGGTGGATCTGGAGCGGGAGCTGGATCTGGACCTTGGCAATATTTTCCACAATCAGCTGACGTGGTTCTTTGGATGTGACAGTGCCGCGGAGTCGTGTGAGGCTGGGACGCTGCCGGGGCAATGGGGTGTGGAGACGGAGCACGCCGGGATTTTCCGGTGTGGTTCAGGGGCGCATCGTGGGGGTGCGGTGAGCGGGATTCCGGGTTACAACGCGGCCTGCTGTGTCCTTGGCCCGGGCGTGCTGCCGCCGGTGTGACCTGTGGGAGCTGCGGTGGGTCGGTCACTGCCAGTAGTTGCGATCGAGGGTGCGGTAGTTGATGGCTTCGCTGAGGTGTGCGACGGAGATTTGGTCGCTGTCTGCAAGGTCAGCGATGGTGCGGCTGATGCGGAGAATTTTATCGTGAGCCCGGGCAGAGAGTCCCATATCTTCCATGGCCTGTTTGAGGAGTGATTCGGCGTCGCGTTCGAGTCGGCAGTGTCGGCGGATCTGGGGTGGTTTCATTTTTCCGTTGACGCGGACTTTTTCTGCGGCGAAGCGGCGACTTTGGCGCTGTCGGGCGAGCACCACCTGTTCGCGAATTTCGGCACTGGAGGTGCCGGCAGTGCGATCAGCCAATTCGCGGAAGGGTACCGGAGGAACTTCGATGTGGATGTCGATGCGATCGAGCAGTGGTCCGCTGATGCGGCTGAGGTAGCGTTCGATCTGTGGGACAGAGCAGTTGCAGTTGCGGCGAGGGTCTCCGCGGAAGCCGCAGGGACAGGGATTCATGGCAGCAACGAGCATCACATTTGCGGGGAACGTGACGCTGCCGAGTGCGCGGGAGATGGTCACGGTCTGGTCTTCGAGCGGTTGACGGAGTACTTCGAGTGTGCGGCGGTTGAATTCGGGGAGTTCGTCGAGGAACAGGATGCCATTATGGGCAAGGCTGATTTCACCAGGCTGGGGGACGCTGCCACCGCCGACAAGTCCGGCTTCGCTGATGGTGTGGTGTGGTGAGCGGAATGGTCTGCGGAGCATCAGCGGGGTTCCGGCTTCGAGCTGTGCGACAGCACTGTAAATGCGGGTTGTTTCCAGACTTTCTTCGGGTTCAAGCTCGGGCAGGATGGTGCACAGTCGCTGTGACAGCAGAGTTTTTCCGGTTCCCGGGGAACCAATCATGAGCAGATGATGGCAGCCGGCGGCGGCAACCATGGCGGCCCGTTTGGCCATTTCCTGACCTTTGACGTCAACGTAGTCGATGTCGTAGATGCCGTAATCGTGGCGGGCAGCCTGCCAGCTGAAGACGACGGGATCAAGGGGAAGTTGTCCGGAGAGGAAGCCGACGGCTTCAGAGAGTGTCCCCACGGCGATCACGTCAATACCCTCGACAACGGCGGCTTCGCGCGCGTTTGCGGCAGGCACGATGAGATGTGATGCGCCGGCATCGCGTGCGGTGAGTGCCATGGACAGAACACCGCGGACCGGACGCAGGGAACCGTCGAGTGCCAGTTCGCCGACGTACACGGCATGTCGTCCGGTTTCTTCCTGGATTTGTGAGTCGGCGATGAGCAGTCCCAGAGCGATGGGCAGATCGAGTGATGCGGCATCCTTGGGCAGGTCGGCGGGGGAGAGATTGATTACGGTGTGATCGTTGGGTCGGGCATATCCGCTGTTGACGAGTGCCCGTTCAATGCGATGGATGCTTTCCTTTACGGCGGCTTCGGCCAGACCGACGAGTGTCACGCGGGGGAGGGCGCCGGGGGAGATGTCAACTTCGACCTGTACGGGCCGGGCTTCGATGCCGAAGAGTGTAAAGGTATTGAGGCTGGAGAGCATTGCTGGGTGGCCACCGGGAGGCTGTCTGTGGGGGTAATATTTCCATACGTAGTGTGGGTATTTAGTCTCCACGACACAAGTTATCAGGTGCAGCGGCGTATGAAATCAACTGAACAGGTGCGGGATTTGCGGGTTGTAGGGACTGGGTTGTGGCCGAGCGAATTCTGCAGGAGAATTCGGAAAGTGAAAAAAACCGCGGTTTGCCGGACTGTCGCTGCCGTCAGGAGCAGGAGTGGGTGGGGTTTTGATTCACGAACGCTGACGGGAGGTTGAACCATGGGTACCGGCGAATCTGCATCGGGAGAGACTCGGCTGGATCAGCTGATCGCGAATTATCTGGAGCGTCGCGAGCGTGGGGAGCAACCGGATCGGGAGTCGTTGTTGCGGGCTCATCCGGAACTGTCGGACGCGTTGCGTTCATTTTTCGCAGAGCACGATCGTCTGCAGCACCTGGGGCAGCTCGACGCGAATCCGGGTGCCACGATTGTTGCGGCGGGCGAGCATGTGGCGGGCGAGGAGATTCTGGGGAAGTATCGTTTGCTGGAGAGGATTGGTGAGGGTGGCATGGGGACCGTCTGGCTGGCCCAGCAGAAGCACCCCGTACGCAGGCAGGTGGCGATCAAGCTGATCCGGGCCGGCATGGATTCCCGTCAGGTGCTTGCAAGGTTTGATGCGGAGCGTCAGGCGTTGGCATTGATGGACCACCCGCACATTGCACGCGTATTTGACGGTGGCGTGACGGACCGTGGTCGCCCATTTTTTGTGATGGAGTACATCAAGGGCATACCACTGACGGAGTACTGCGACAGGGCGCAGTTATCACTGCGGGAGCGACTGGAGTTGTTTGTTCCGGTTTGCCAGGCGGTGCAGCATGCTCATTTAAAGGGCGTTGTGCACCGAGACCTGAAGCCTTCGAATATTCTGGTCTGTCTGTACGACGGTCGGGCGGTGCCGAAGGTGATTGATTTCGGTCTTGCGCGAGCTCTGCACCACGATCTGACGGATTTGACTCTGCACACATCTCACGGTCAGATGGTGGGCACACCTGTGTACATGTCTCCGGAGCAGGCGGAGTTCAACAATCTGGACATCGACACTCGTTCTGACGTGTATTCTCTTGGTGTAATCCTCTACGAGCTGCTCACCGGCCTGACTCCTCTGGATAAGCAGCGTTTGCAGCGAGCGGCGTGGGACGAGATTTTGAGATTGATTCGGGAGGAGGATCCGCTGCCGCCGAGCACGCGGGTGAGCGGCAGTGAGCGTTTGCCGGGGCTGGCGGCGCAGCGTCGGATGGATCCGCGTGTGCTCCAGCGTTCGCTCAGCGGCGAGCTGGACTGGATCGTAATGCGTGCGTTGGAAAAGGAGCGTTCTCGGCGTTACGAGACCAGCAGCAGTCTTGCCCGCGACATCGAGCGATATCTGGCGGACGAAGCAGTGGAGGCCTGTCCTCCGAGCCGCCTGTATCGCTGGCGAAAGTTTGTGCGGCGTCATCGTCCGCAGGTGCTCGCCGGCTGCACACTGGTGCTGGGGTTGTTCGCTGCCGTTGCCGGACTGGCGTGGGGCTGGCAGCAGTCGCGTCTGGCGGAGTCGCGGGTGAATCAGACGCTCCGCGAACTGCTTAGAGAGCGTGCCGCGAAGGAGCAGGCAGTCGCGGCCGGGCAGCGGGCGCGGGACGAATCCCGAACGAAGCGGGCGGAGGCAATTATTGCCTCGATCATGGGCGTCCTGAAAAACTCGGCAGACACAACCGACTTGCCATCCGGTGGTCAGAAGGCTTTGCGACAGAGTTTTCGTGCGTGGTCGGAGATCAGCGATGACGCGGAACGAGTGGGGGTGCTGGAAGCAGGTCTGACTGACCCGGCGAAAGCCCTGGCGCTGGCGGGTCAATATTCATCGGTGCTGCAGGCCTCGGTTGGTCTCAGCCGGGCCCGGCGGCAGCTGGCGATTGAGCTGCTGGCGGAAAAACAGCGCTGCCGCGACTGTGCTCCCCAGGTGCGAGCCGTGAGCTGTCTGTTAACACTGGCGCTGGGCGCGACGGACGTGCCGGCGATGGCAGAAGCGGCAGAAGTGCTGGGTTCGGGAACGGCCCTGCGGGAGGAGTTCGAGCGTCAGCTCTGGCGGCGTCTGCCGGAATTTTCGGACACCGCGCGAGAGGCCCCGTTTGAGCTGCTGCTGAGCAGTCGGGTGCGCTATGAGAATGCGACTGACCGTCAGCTGGATGTGCCGGAGGAGATCAGGAGGCTGTTTTTTCTGGAGCGTATCCCCTGTGCGCTGGACTGGTATGCCTGTGTTGAGCCACCAATGACGAAGAGCTGGCCGCCGGGTCTTGCGGCATGGTACTGGGGCAGGCTGATTCGGGGCTTGAAAACGGGGGCTGCGCTGGTGCCTGCCGACTCAGAGGGTGATGATCCGGGACTTCGTGGCAGTCATTTTCTGTATCGTCTCGTTCCGGCGCTCCCGGACGAAGCCCTGGCAGACGCTGCTCGGGACATGCTGGGCATTTTGGAAATATCCATTGAAGGTGGTCCTGGCGCACAGGACTACTGGACAGTCTCACGGGACTGGATGACGGCACTGCTCAAGCGTCTGCCTCCCGAACATCTGCCCGGGCTGACACTGCATCTGGACGGGCTGCTGAGTCGTCACACCGATCAGGGGACAATCCGGACATTGAGCCCGGTCCTGAACGAGTTGCTGCCGAGGCTGCATCCGGAGCAGCGAACGGTACTTTCCCGACGATTGTTTGCCATGGTCATTCCGGCGGCGGCATGGAGGGAACACACGCGGCAGACACTGGCGTGGACCCTTGGCACCTGCGTCCGGGATCTCAGCTCCTCAGAAATCGAAGCCTGGCTGCAGCCATTCCGAGCCATGCCGGATGATGAGTCGAAGGTGCGGGTGGCTGGAGTGTTGTCCAGCGTGCTTTGCGAGCAGGCACCGCGGATGTCGGCGGAGGCCGCTGGAGTATGGACGGATTTGCTGTGGAGGGCGGTGACGTCCGCAGCAGCAGCCCGATCAGGCTCTGCGGAGCAGCGTCCATCTTCAGCACTCCCGTATGCGATCTCCGCGCTGACGCCTCGACTTTCGGCAGCGGACCGAGGAGCGCTGGTGCAGCGGTTTGAGGCACTCACGGAAGCTTCCGGGAAACCGCTTGCTCAGGACCCGTTTTTTCTTGACACAGCCAGCGGCACTGCCGCGTATCTGCCTCCGGAGCTTTCCGCCCGAATTCGCACGGAACTGCTGGCGGCGGCGGTGGATGCGGCGGGCCCCGGCGAGCAGGCAGCCGGTGAGTTCGCAGCAGAGCGTTGTGCGTTGCTGGGAGCCACCGTCAGGCATGCCGATCCGACTGGTGACGGAGCGTTGCTGGAGGAGCTGCTGGGGGTGATACAGAAGTCGTCGGATCCGGGTCGGACGACGGCATTCATCGCGTCAGGTTTGAGTGAGCTTGTTTCGCGGGGAGACTCGGAGCTGGTACAGCGGGTCTGGAAGGACGTGCTGGCTCAGGTGATGCGTGAGAAGTGGGGTGTTGAGTTCCGGGATGCGGCGGTATCCGGGCGGATGTTTGAAGTTGATCCGGAGGAAATGAGGAAGTGGCAGCAGCGGGACACTTTTTTTTCAAAACAGCTGTCTGCACTGTTCGGGGTACTTGCCGAGAAGCATGGGTCGGCGGAGGTGACAGCGGCCTGGGACGACCTGCTGCAGCTGCTGCAGCTTCCCGGGACGACGACAGGGGTGTTTACGCAGTGGGATCACACGCGGGCGGAGCTTTGTGGAGTGGCACTGAGGACTCTGGCAGCCCGCATTCCTGAAGCAGAAGTGCTGCAGCGGCTGCAGGAACTGATCGACGCGGCGCGTCTGGACCTGAATGCGGACGCGTCAATCCTGTCTCCCTACACTTCGCGTGGCTGCACCATGTACCATGGCGTACTGACTGCCCTTGCGCCTCGATTTTCCTCCCCAACTGCTCGCGAAGCAGCGATGTGGCTGCGACAGAATTCAGATCAGTATAACGCTGTGATTCTGAGCCTTACCTGGCAGGCCATTATTCCGCAGATGGACGCCGCGGACCTGCCGGAATTTGAGGAGCACCTTTTTGAGTCGGCCCGGGTGACCGAAAGGCCGGGTATGGGTCCGCTGCCGTGGCGGGATATTTGTCTGCGTCTGGGGCCTGAACCCATGCGGAAGCGCTGGCAGGATCTTCTGCAGTTGCTGATTTCTTCCACAGAGCGGGAGTCGACCGAGCGTCTTTGTGATCTGCTGATGGCGATTGTTGATCACCAGACGCCGGGTGAACGTCAGCTCGCGATCGAACCGCTGCTGGCCCGTCTTGAGGGAGCCCTGCGTTTGCCTGAAAGCACCGAGCAGCAGGTGGCGGCGATGGGAATTCGGCACTTCAGGTCAGTTCTGCGACTGAGGCCTGAGGCGAGCGTTCAGGATGCCATCATCAGACTTGCCGGAGTGCTGGATGCTGAGTCCCGGCGGGTGCTGGCGGAGCGTTGTCTTGAAATATCGCTGAACTGCGATGCGGATGAGGACTGGTGGCTGCCTTTCCGTGAGGGGAATTTTCCGGCAGCCGTCTGCGGTGACTCTGAACAGCTGATCCGATACCTGAACCATGTGAACTGCCGAGGCTGGACCGGAGCATCGCTGCTGCGTCGTTTTGAGGAGTTGACGATGCACGGAGGACTGCCGGTTCTGAAAATCGAGTCTGCGGGCCGCGAGTTGCTGGTGATCGGGCAGGGTCCGGCTGATTGGGCGAAGGCAGCGGAGGAGCGATTTCATGCACCGTCTGAACCGTGGCCGAAATCGCCGGCTCGACGATTTCGCGATGTCACTGATGTGGCCGCATGGGTCGCCGGGAACAGGCCGGAGTGGACTGAGGGGACTGTGCAGCCATGAATAGTTCGGCGTTGGATCAGCAACCTGAGAATCCTCTGCGTCCCGAGGATACCCGCGAACTGCTTAGTCAGCTTTCCCACCGCTATCGAGGTTACCTGTGGACACTGGCTTATGCGGGCCGCGGAGCGGGGTTTCGTAACCAGGTGGATCCCGCGGACATCGTTCAGACTGCATTGGCGCGTGCGGTGGAGTCGCTGCACCAGCTTGCTGCGCGGGACGAGCGATCGATGCTGGCGTGGCTGCGGCAGATACTCTCCACGGTGCTCGTGGACGAATATCGTCGGCTGCATCGGGCCCGTCGGGACATCGCTCGTGAACAGCAGGAGATCGCAGCCAGCATCAACAGTACTGCAGCGGGGCTGGAGGCGTGGCTGGTGGCTGACCAGACATCCCCCAGCCGCGCGGCGGCTCGCAATGAACAGCTGCTGCGACTGGCGGATGCATTGCTGGAGCTGCCGGAGGAGCAGCGGGAGGCGGTGGTCATGAAATACCTCCAGGGACATGATCTGCCGCAGATTGCGACGACCATGGGCAAAACCGTTCCGTCAGTCGCCGGACTGCTGCGTCGGGGACTGGGGAGGCTGCGAGAGCTGCTGCCACCGGACTAACCCAATCAAGAGGCGTTTCCGGAGTACTATTTGACTTCGCCGGCTGATATTATTGCGAGCAGACGTGATTGGCTGTTCCCTTTCTGTTTCAGCGGCGTGGCACCATGCAATTCAAATCGTATGCAGGACTCTGTGGGTTGCTTGTTCTGACCTTCACCTCCGCGACTGCTCAGGATCTGCAGCCGTTGCGTACGGTCGAGGGGATTACGGAATATCGTCTTGAAAACGGCCTGCAGGTGCTGCTGTTCCCCGACGTTTCCAGCCCGAAGGTGACTGTCAATCTGACGATTTTTGTGGGTTCGCGTCATGAAGGCTACGGTGAGGCCGGGATGGCGCATCTGCTTGAGCACATGCTGTTCAAGGGCACACCGTCGATTTCCAGCATCCCTGCGGAGCTCAAGCAGCGCGGGGCGGATTTCAACGGCACAACGTGGCTGGACCGCACCAACTACTTCGAAACTCTGCCGGCGGGGGAAGAGAATCTGGAGTTTGCGATTCGGATGGAGGCGGACCGGATGGTGAACAGTCTGATTCGTCCGGAGGATCTGGCGTCAGAGATGACGGTGGTTCGCAATGAATTCGAGCAGGGAGAGAACAGTCCGGACAGGGTGTTGATGGAGCGGATGATGGCGGCCGCCTGGGAATGGCACAACTATGGTCGATCAACGATTGGCAATCGCGCCGACATTGAGCGTGTTCCGGTACAGAACCTGCGTAGGTTCTACGAGAAATTCTATCAGCCTGACAACGCGATGCTGGTGATTGCCGGAGCATTCAGTACCGACCGGGCACTGGCTCTGGTGCAGCAGCACTTCGGAGCAATTCCGCGTCCGTCGCGGGAGCTTGATCGGACATGGACAGAGGAACCGGCTCAGGATGGTGAGCGGCTGGTGACTGTCCGGCGGGTGGGCGACGTGCCTTTGGCCGGGCTGCTGTATCACATTCCTGCGGGAGCCCATCCCGATTACGCTGCGCTGGAGGTGCTGGCGGCTGTTTTGTCCGATGAACCCTCCGGCCGCATCTACGAGTCGCTGGTGCGCCGTCGTCTTGCGTCTTCGGTCTATGGTTTCCCGTTTGGTCTGCATGACCCCGGTGCCGTACTCTTTGGTGCTCAGGCGGCTGAAGGCACCGAAGGCCCGGTCCTGCTGCAGGCGCTTGTCGAGGCGGTTGAATCCGCGGCCGAAAAGCCCTTCACGGCAGATGAGGTCGATCGGGCGAAATCTGAGTTGCTGAAGGAGCGTGAGCTGCAGATGGCCAGTTCCCAGTCGATCGCGATTGAGCTCAGCGAGTGGGCCGCTCAGGGAGACTGGCGGTTATTCTTCCTGCACCGTGACCGGCTCGAAAAAGTCACACCTGAGGACGTCACCCGAGCAGCTTCGGCCTATCTCAACCGAAACAACCGCACCGCCGGCATTTTTGAACCTTCCGAGAAACCAGAGCGGGCCTCGATTCCGGCTGCTCCTGACATTGCTGCCCTGCTGGAAGGCTATCAGGGCCGTACGGATGTGGCTCAGGGTGAAGTCTTTGACGCATCACCGCTGGCCATAGAAGGGCGGCTGCAGCGATCCCGGCTGCCATCCGGCATCCGCGTCACGCAGCTTCCACGGAAAACTCGCGGCAACAGCGTCACATTCCGGCTCAATCTGCGATACGGCAGTCTTGAGTCACTCCGCGGACTGGGTATGGCCGCTGAACTGCTGCCGGCGGTGATCGATCGGGGCACGACATCCCGCAGCCGTCAGCAGATTGCTGATGCCTTCAACCAGTACCGGGCCCGCGTGTCCTTCAGCGGTACTCCGGGCAATCTGGCAGTGTCGGTCCAAACCACGCGTGAAAATCTGGTTCCGGTGCTGGAGGTGCTTGGGGACGTGCTGCGGAACCCGACATTCCCGGAAGAGGAGCTTGCGTTGGTTGTCGAGGAGCAGGTGGCGGCATACAGCCAGCAGGGTTCGGAGCCGGACTTTCTGGCATTCACCCATGCAACTCGGCGGATTTCCCCATTTGAAGAGGATGATCCGCGTTACGAGGCGTTACCGGATGAACAGGTTCGTCGTCTGAAAGCGGTGACGGTGGAGCAAATTCGGGGCATTCATTCGCGGCAGATTTCGGCTGCGGTGGGTGAAGCAACCGTAGTGGGTGACTTTGACAGCGAGTCGCTGCTGGCCTCACTGGGGAGCCTCACTGAAAACTGGACATCCGCAGTGCCTTTTGAGCGAATTCCGAGGGTGCATGTGGCCAACGAGCGGGGGACTACGGAAACGCTCAGCACGCCCGACAAGGCCAACGCCGCGACGGTGGCGTTGATGACGCTGCCGATTCGCGATGATCACCCGGACTACCCCGCGCTGGCGATTGGAAATTTCATCCTGGGCAGTGGCGGGCTCAGTTCGCGGCTGGGCGATCGCATTCGTCAGCAGGAGGGATTGTCATATGCGATACAATCAAGTCTGCAGCCCTCTGCGGTGGATGAACGGTCCGCGTTCCTGATCTTTGCGATTTCCAACCCGGAAAACTCGCCCAAAGTACTCACAGCCATCCAGCAGGAGTTGCAGCGGCTGCTTCAGGACGGGATTACTGAGGCGGAGCTTCAGGCTGCCGTGTCCGGGTATCTTCAGGAGCAGCAGGTCATGCGATCCAGCGATGCTCAGTTGGCAGTGCTGCTGGAAGCCTGCGCGTTTTTGTCCCGCGACATGAAATTCCTTGCGGGTCAGGAGCAGGCGATTTCCGGCCTGACGGTTGAGCGGGTGAATGCGGCACTGCGAAAGCATCTGTTGCCTGGGCGATTATTTGTGGTTCAGGCGGGTGATTTCCCGGCAGCACCGGCGAAACCTGACGCGACAAAGTAGCTGGCGACTACCTCATTTTCTGTGTGCGTGCGTTTGACAGCGAGTTTTCATGACCGGCCCTGCAGAATTAACGGGTAACGCCGACGAACAACGAACCAGCGACGCCTTTCTGCTGATGTGGGACGGTGCGGCATGGAGCGATGTAATCCGACTGCGCCCCGGTCAGACAATCACGATCGGGAGGTCAACAAACAATCGGGTGGTTCTGGAGGATGAGGCCTGCAGCCGCAATCACTGTGAAGTTTTCTGTGCATCGGGTGAGTGGCGTTTGCGAGACCTTGGCAGTCGCAACGGTACGATGCTTCGCGGCCAGCGAGTTTCCGGAGATGTGCGGCTGGAGAGTGGCGATTTGATCTGCATCGGCGATCGCTGGCTGGGTTTTGTGGTTGATCTGGATCACGTGCCGCAGCTTCCGGCCGTAGCTCGGTCGGTGGCACTGGACCGTGCAACGGTTGTTTCGGGCAGCCCGGTCGCAGGTGCAGTACCGCCGCGTCCGGCGGCCGGCATTCTGCACAGCAGCCGCTCCCCCGGATTTCTCAGTGGCAGTGGCCAGGATGCTGCGGCTTCCGCCGTACTTGCCAGACTCTACCGACTTGGTCTGCAGATGGGTGCTGCCTCCACGCGTCAGGAACTGGCTGACATTGTGCTGGCGGCCCTGACGCGTGAAACAGTGGCTGAGATTGCTGCGGTGCTGCTCACCGGCCTGCGAGCTCCGGACACGCCCTCCCCGGGCGATCTGCAGCTTGCGGCCTGGCACAGCCGGGGTGATCTGCCGTACCGTCGTGTTTCAGATCGCCTGTCGCAGATCGTGCTGTCGTCTCAGGAAGCGGTGCTCGCCCGTGACCTTTCCGGGCACTCGCAGTTGCAGCAGTCTGACAGTCTTGGCCAGATCCGTGCAGCAAGTGTGATTTGTGCACCGGTGCGTTCCGAGCGGCGAGTACTGGGACTGATTCACCTTTACACCAGCAATCCTGACAATCCGCTGGATCGCAGCGATCTGGAGTTCGTGCTGGCAGCGGCCGGCCAGCTGGCTGTCGCACTTGAGGGTGTGCAGGAACGCACCAACCTCGAACAGGGACTTGCACAGGCCAAAAAAATCAATTTGCAGCTGCGGTCTCAGCTTGGTCACGATCAACCTCTGATAGGCGACAGTCCGGCGATGCAACAGCTGCGCGAGCAGCTCCGGCTGATCGCCCCCACGGACGTGAATGTGCTGGTGCGTGGCGAGAGCGGATGCGGCAAAGAGCTGATCGCGCGGCAGCTGCATGACTTGAGTGCACGGACTGACGGTCCGTTTGTCTGCATGAACTGTGCAGCGCTCAGCGAAAGTCTGCTGGAGAGCGAATTGTTTGGCCACGAACGGGGGGCATTCACTGGCGCCGTGGACCGAAGAGCCGGACGGTTTGAACAGGCCGACGGCGGAACTTTGTTTCTCGATGAAGTGGGTGAGATGGCTCCGGCCATTCAGGCTAAATTTCTGCGGGTGCTGGAAGGGCACCCCTTTGAACGACTCGGCGGACGCAAACCACTGCACGTAAACGTGCGGATCATTGCTGCCACCAATCGCAATCTTGAACAGGCGGTTCGAGACGGGCTGTTTCGACAGGATCTGTACTTCCGTCTGCAGGTGGCCGAGATCCACGCGGTGCCGCTGCGAGAACGTCGCGAGGATATCCCGCTGCTGGCCGCAGCTTTCCTCAGGAAATTCACGCAGAAAATCGGGCGTCCGATCACCGGATTCACGGACGAGGCTTTATGGAAGCTCAGTCACCATGCATGGCCCGGGAATGTTCGGGAACTGCAGAATACGATTGAACGCACCGTGATCCTGTGCCGCAGCCCCCTGGTTCAGGCTTCCGATATCCAACTCTCACCACTCGGAACAACCATCACCCCGGCAATCACTGGCCCCGGTCCTGCCATCCCCGGAAACAACTCCTCCGAAACAACCGCAGCTGCCGAATATTCCCGGATGTCTCTGGCTGATGTGGAGTACGCACACATCCTGCGCATCCTTGACTTTACCGGCGGCAACAAGTCGCGTGCAGCTCAGATTCTGGGAATCGAACGATCCACTCTGGACCGCAGGCTGAAACGAGTCGGTTCCGGAGAGCCGGGGGAGCAGCAGCCGGGCTGAACTCAGGCTGCATCGGCGATGCGGTTGTGGGGAATGAAGGGGATCGTGGAGTCCTGGTCGAGGCTGAACCGCATGTAGTAGGCGTCTTCAGCGGTATCGTCATAGTGACGCCGCAGGACGGTAATGGCGCGGAATCCGCTGGCTGAGAAGAACAGCTGAGCAGGCACGTTCGTTTCGCGAACCTCCAGCACGATTTCCCGGCGGCGCTGCTGAGACAGCTTATCAATCAGCCGCTGGACCATTTGCCGACCAATCCCGTGGCGCCGGACGGAAGGGCAGACGGCAAAGTTCAGAATCCTGAGCATGGACTTGTGGAGCTCATAGATCATGAAGCCGACCACACGATGATCCAGCTCGGCCACGGTGCCGATGCAGTTTCTTTGACGCAGGCAGCAGAGGAATTCCTCTTCGGTCCAGGGGTGCTGGAAGCTGCCGCGTTCGATTCCCAATACCTCGTCCATATCGCGGCGAATCAGCCAGCGAATTTGCGTACGAGAAACATCCAGACCTTCCGAGGAGGATGAACCTGATGCCTGTGAATTGGGCTGCCTGACTCCCATGCGCGGCCTCCGTGCCGATAAGCATTGAGCTAAAAATCTGCGTTTTCGCCGCAAAAGCAAGCTTTCCTGTTGCTGCGGATCCTTCCGCGCGGCGGGAGGAGTCTACAGGAGGCCGTCAGGCAAGTCTACTCTGAGTCGCGGTCCCGGAACCGCTGGGTTGGAAATTTGGACGAAAGCAGAAATTTTCGTCGGCGGCTGCGGCATTTCCTGCCAATGGATGACCATGGGGTCTTCTCCTAATGGCACTGGCTTTCTCTCAATCGCCGCAAAAAAGTGGGAAAGGCGAGCAGGGGATGTCAATCCCCCGGTAAGGGTCCGTAACCGCGCGGGCAGCACCGCTTCAGGAACGCACCAGGGCCGCACTGGCCGATTGACATCGGCCGCACGCCACACTGCGTTTTCGTGACTCAATCCGGCCACGGGATTTCAGC
>JBEAUF010000008.1:0-9224 GCA_041161565.1 Planctomycetota bacterium
GGCCCAGAGACGCGAACCCCCGCTCGCCGAAACACTCCTCCTCCGCAACAAACACTTTGAAGTGCGCCTGAGTGACCGAACTGGAGGAATTCAGGCGGTGACGTTCCACGGACAACGCGGCAACCGCGTCAGCCAGCAGTGCGGTTTCCGATTCGAACGCGAACTGTCACTCCCCTCAGATTCCCCGGAAACCACCCGTAAAACACATTGGGCCATCCCCAGACTCCTGCACTCCCAGATTCTTGAAACCGGCCCCGTGTTCGCCGCCGTCGAAACCATCACCGAATTTCTGTCTCCCGCAGATAACTCCCCCATCGGCCGCACGCGGCAGATCACCCGCGTTGATCGACTGCAGCCCGCCATCGACATCGAAATCGAACTCACCGATGCTGCAGTGCCTGTCCGCGGCAACCCATGGCTTACCGGCTGGTGCTGCCGCTTCGCCTGGGACAACGAAGCCGCCAGCATTACCCGCTCTGTGCTTGGACAACTTGCCGGCTTTCGCCTCGAACGTATCGAATCCCCCGATTTCGTTGAAATCGCCGATGGCCCGCAGCGACTTACCATCCTCAGCGATGGACGCCCATGGCATCGACGCTCCGGAAATCGTATGCTCGACAGCCTGATGCAGGTCGAAGGTGAACACCAAACTCGCTTTCACTTCCGCATTGAATTCGACCAGCCCTCACCACTCCGATCCGCCGAAAATCTCCTCAGCCGCGTCATCTCCCTCGAAGTCCCCCAAAAACGCCCCAAATCCACCAGCGCCTGGATCCTCGGTCTCTCCGCTCGCAACGTTCAGCTTGTCCAGGCCCGCTGGCTGCACTCTGCACCTCAGGCCCCCGATGAACTCTCCCTGATCCTCAGCGAAACCGAAGGACTCCCCGCCAACTGCCACATCCGCACAGCACGACCGCCCGCCGCCGCCTGGCTCGTCAACCACGATCGCTCTCATAAAGTGCTCCTCGAAATCGATCGCGATGCCGGAACGCTTGTTCCACTCCGGCCCTTCCAGGTGCGCGAAGTACTGCTGACGTTCTGACTTCAATCCCTCGCAGCTTTCAGGCCCCCCGCCCAAAACCCGATACTCCCCGGAGCCAGCCCCAATGCCCAGCCGCCGCTTGTTCTGCCTCTCATCCACTGCCGCCCTCACCGCAGCCACATTCCGACACACCCCAACCCACGCCGCGCATAACCAGGCAATCGAACCGGTCACAGCCCAGCCCGGAGACTGGCCCTGGTGGCGCGGACCCACTCTCAACGGAATCGCAGAATCCGAACAGAATCCCCCTGTCGTTTGGGATGAGTCCAAAAATATCCTCTGGAAAACTCCGGTCCCCGGCCGCAGCCACGGTTCTCTCACCGTCGTTGGCTCTGATGTGCTGCTGGCAATCGCAGACCACGAACGGAACGTCCAGTCAATCATCTGCCTTGATCGAAATACCGGTAAACAAAAGTGGGAAACCATCCTGCACGAAGATGGCCTCAACGTGAAAGGCAACGAAAAATCCAGCATGGCCTCCGCCTCACCGGCCTGCGATGGCCAGCGCATCTTCATGAACTTCCACAGCGGCGACGCCGTCTGGATGCACGCCCTCGACCGCGATGGCTCGCCAATCTGGAAAACCCGACTGTCCGGTTATGTCAATCACCAGGGCTTCGGAGCCTCTCCGCTGCTGCATGGTGAACTTGTGATCGGCGCATCCGATAACAAAGGAGGCGGAGCCATCGTCGCCATGCACCGCCAAACCGGCAAGATCGTCTGGAAACGCGACCGACCGGCCAAACCCAACTACCCTTCGCCCGTCACTCTCAACGCTGCCGGAAGCACCCAGCTCATCCTCACCGGCTGCGACCTCGTTACCAGCCTTGATCCCCAAACCGGCCAGACCAACTGGGAGTTCCCCGGAGCCACCACGGAGTGCGTGACGACCTCTGTTACCGACGGCGAACGCATCTTCACCAGCGGTGGATATCCCAAAAACCACGTCTCGGCAGTCTTCGCGGATGGCTCCGGCAAACTCGCGTGGGAAAACAACGCCCGCACCTACGTCCCTTCCATGCTGATCCACAAGCAAACACTCTTCGCCGTCCTCGATGCCGGCATCGCCATCTGCTGGGACAGCGCCTCAGGCCAGGAACTCTGGAAAGGACGCCTCGGCGGCACCTTCAGCAGCAGCACTGTACTCGCCAACGGACTGATCTACGCGGCAAACGAAGAAGGCACCACCTTCATCTATGAGGCGAACCGCGAGAAATTCAATCTCGTTGCCTCCAATAAACTCGGCGACAACACCTTCGCAACCCCAACGATCTGCGGCAGTCGCATCTACCAGCGAATTGCAGCCACGGAAAATGGCCGTCGGCAGGAATTCGCCGTCTGCATCGGCACCTGAAAATCCCCGCAGAAATTGCTGTTCCTTCAAATCGGGCAATTCACCTACACTCCGCCCAGTCCCACAGGGCTGTGCCGCCTTCCGCCTGCACCTCTGCCGGCCGGCACTCCAACTGCGCACAAAACCGGCTTAGTCACGGATCGACTTAAGAACGGAAAGGAGTCCCGCATATGCCGCTTCTCCCCGCACCACGCCTCGCCGCACTCCTCACGGCTCTCCTGCTCACTTCCAGCGCCGCATCGGCACAGACCACCCGCATCTCTCGCGCTGATACAGGGTCCGGAAACCCCACCCGTGGACTACCGGCCGGCGGGCTCGACAGCCCGGCAGATCTCGGCAGCCGCACACTCGGCTCCACCCGACAGAACATCGACTACTCCCGCGTCGACCGTCGCGCCCTTTCCAATCTCGTCCGTGAAGCCTGGGATGAATCCGGCAAACTCTACTCCGCACTCGATGCCGATTATCGCCGCAATCCACAACTCCGATCGCTGCTCACCGACCTCAGTCGCCTCAGAACTCTCACAGGTCGACTCAGCCAAAACCTCAACACCAACACCGACCTCAGCCTCCTCGTGGAAGACTTCCGCCAAACCGATGCAGACTGGAGGATTTTTTCCCATCGCATGTCACAGGCCCGAGGACTCAGCTCCGCCACCACAACGAGCCTGCAGCGAGTCGATCGACTCGATCGCGAAATCGGAAAACTCTTCCAAATCGCCCCCACCCTCGATCGTCGCTCCCTGCTCCAACAGCTCTCCAGCCTCGAAAACTCCCTCTTCAACCTCGCCGACGAACTCCAGCGGGATGTCAATACGCCCGCTCAACTCATTACCTCCAGCCGCAAACTCCAGCAGCAGGCCGCACAAATCTCCTCCATGGTTGTCGATGAGTACCCCTACGAACGCATCGTCGGCGAATACAACCGCTTCGACCAGGCGTGGCTGCAGCTCCTCCCACAGCTCTCCGCCATCCGCAACTCCTACGTCGAACGAAATGTGCAGCGACTCACCGCAGCCAACTACAATATCCATGAACTGCTCTGGATGGCCACCACCACCAGCCGTGCTCAACTGAAACAAACCGCGGACGCCCTCATTCAGGACGTCGATGAATTCTACCGACGCACCTCGCTGCTCCTGCTCCTCAACTTCAAAAACCCCAGCCAGATGCTCAATGTCGCCACAGACTTCTATGGCACCGTACAGAATTTCAGCGATATCCTCGAACGCAACGAAGATGACGCCCAGCTCGTCGAAAGCTTCCGCTATATCGAGGAATACGGGGCCGTCTTCCTTCAGACCTTCCGCCAGATGAAAAGCCAGGCCGGCATCGTGGTGCTCCAGGAAATCGAAGACGGTATCACCGCACTCCGACGTGAACTCAACCTCGGCGGATCTCCTGCTCAGGTCGACGCCTCCCGGCTCGGACCAGTCGTCGCCTCCCTCGAAAACCTCGCCGATCAGCTCGACCTCGATATCCGACAATGGCTCAATACCGAACGACCCACGTGGCGAAATGAAGCAAACGCCGCCTCCACTGCATTCGTCAAACGCTGCCAGCGTGTCCATAGACTCGTCGATGCCAACTCCCGGTCCACCGAACTGCAACGCGACGTCGACGCACTCTTCACCGAATGGAGGAACCTCTATGCATTCCTCGAACGCTGCCGCACCACAGACCGACAAAATCTCGCCTGGCGCGCTCGACTTATCAATGATGACCTCGTTGACCTCGACACCCTACTCCAACCCTGATCGATCCTGACACCCCAAAAAACTGACGCTCAGACACATCCACGCGGCCCAGATGGTTTTCTCAGCGGAAACCTGTGGGCCGCACTTTTTTTGTGCACAGCTGCACACTCTGAGTGCGATCTTTCGCCCACACCAGACGCTCCTAATAAGAAATCACCGTTAACCACTGCTGAGACACCCAGTCAGACACTTTTCTTCTCGGCGAATGTTGATTTACTAAGCCGAGTTGGGCACTGTTTATGCATTCGTGCTCGCGGCGTGCCGCTGTCCCGCCACTTTCAGGCCACGCAGCCGCCCGTCGCAATCTGCTCAACTGAACGGATGTCACCCTTTCGCCGCTTCCCCGGAACCGGCCTCCACACGAACCACGGAATCCACTCCCATGCGGAATGCAGTCTGCCTGATCCTCGGCGGCGGCAAAGGTACTCGGCTCCTGCCTCTCACCGAATATCGCTCCAAACCCGCCGTCCCGCTCGGCGGTAAATACCGACTGATCGATGTTCCCATCTCCAACTGCATCAACAGCGACATCAGCCGCATCTACGTCCTGACGCAGTTCAATTCCGTCAGCCTGCATCGTCACATCCGCCAAACCTATAACTTCGACCTGTTTCACAATGGCTTCGTCGAAATTCTTGCTGCACAGCAAACGCTCGACGGGTCCAACTGGTATCAGGGCACCGCAGACGCAGTCCGCAAGCAGGTTCGATTCCTGAAGGAATACGGCATCCGCTACGTCCTGATCCTCTCCGGCGACCAACTCTACCGCATGGACTTCCGCACCATGCTCAGAACTCACGAAGCCGCCAATGCGGACGTTACCATCTCCACCGTGCCCGTCACCCGCTCTCAGGCTCGTGCCTTCGGTATCATGCAGCTGGATGACACGGGAAAGGTCACAGGCTTCGTCGAAAAGCCAAAGGACGATGCCGCACTCGATCGGGTCCGCACGCCCGCCTCCTGGATTGACAGCCGGGGTATTGAGTCGAATGGGCGCGAATACCTCGCCAGCATGGGCATCTATCTGTTCAACCGCGATCTCCTGGTCGACCTGCTTGAATCCACCACACACGAAGACTTTGGCCGTGACATCTTCCCGATGGCCATCCGCCATCACCGCGTGCAGACGCACCTGTTCGACGGGTACTGGGAGGACATCGGTACCATCCGCGCCTTCTACGACGCCAATCTCGCCCTCACCGACGCCAATCCGCCGTTTCATTTCGCTGATCGCCAGGCTCCGATCTTCACGCGCCCGCGGTTCCTGCCGTCCACCCGCATGGGTTCCTGCACCGTCCGCGAAAGCCTCATCGCAGATGGCTGCTTCATCGGCTCCGCCGCCGTACTCGAAAAATGCGTCGTTGGCATGCGTACCCACGTCGGTCGAAATGTCACCGTCAAGAACTCCGTAATCATGGGCGCAGATTTCTACCCCACCACCAACGATCAGCTTGTTGCCTTCGGTGATGCAGCACCCGTCTGGGGCATTGGGGATGGCGCCTACATCGACGGAGCACTCCTGGACAAGAACGTCTGCATCGGACGAAATGCCCGTATCGTTGCCTCCGAAGCCCCCTCGCCCAATTGCGACATCGAAGGCGTGCCCATCGTCGTTCGAGATGGTATCGTCGTCGTCCGGAAGGATGGACGAGTCCCGGATAACTGGCAGTTCAGATCCCCCTGAGACTCTCCGCCCCCAAAGACCAGGGGAACAGTTTTCTTCCGCCATCGGCCCCACTAAACTGGCGGTGAAAAACCTCCCTGTTTCCACGCTCCCTTCCCGCAGCAACGCCCCATGTCTCACGCCCCCAAACTGCTCAATGCCGCAATGGTCGGCATGGGTATGATCTTCGACGAAACCTACCGCCCGTTTTTTGAAAACACCGCTCGCCGTGGTCTCTATGACCGCAGCTTCGGCGATGTCGACGTGCGGTTGACGGCCGTCGCCTCCAAAACAGGAACCCGTGCTGCCCGCTACCAGCAGCAGTCCGCCGGCGTCCTGCCCCCCTTCCAAAGCCTCACAGGTGACACGGCTGTCGCGGAAATGCTCCGCCAGCCGCTCCACTTCGCCTGCGTCGCCACACCCGATGATCGCCACTTCGAAGCCGCCAAAGCCATTCTCGAAGCCGGCGTCCACCTCCTTGTCGAAAAACCATCAGTTCTCTCCCTCCAGCAGCTCAACGAACTGATCGCCATCGCTGAACAAAAACAGGTGCTCGCCCGCGTCGTCTACCACAAACTCCTTGACCCGGACCACAAAAAACTTCGAACCCTCGTGGCTGACAACGTGCTGAAACACGTAAACAACGGCTACTGCTCGCTGCTCGAACCGCGACAAATCTCCGGACAGCAGTTCTCCGAATGGATCTCCGGACGCAACCCCGGCACCTACGTCGCCGTCCACTACATCAAACTCATCGATTTCACCTTCGGTGGCAGACTCAAAACCATCCTCTGCACCGGTCAGCGCGGACTCGTCGGCCCAGCGGACGGCAATACCTGGGACAGCTGCCAGCTGCGACTGATCTACGAATATGACGATCACCGCGAAGCCGCCTTCGATATCCACACCTCGTGGGTCACCCCCGATAACTTCCCCGGATATGTGGAACAGGAGGTCCAGTTCCGCTTCGATAATGGCATCTGGAACGGGCACTCCCGCAAACGCGGCGTTGAACTGACCGTCGATCAGCTCACTCCCTTCAAACTCAAAAACACCATCAATACACACTACAACGCCACATTCCTTGAACCGTGGAACGAACGCTCACAACGCGGATACGGCATCGAAGTCATCGAACGCTTCGCCCGCGAAACCGCCTTCGTGGAATTCGGCGGAACACCTGCCGAACGGTCTCAGCGATTGAACCAAATCCGCAGCCTCAATTACGCAGATCTCGCAGCCGACAGACAGGTCGTGGCCGCAGTTGAAGCCATGGAACGAATCCTCGAAGCCCAGGCAGCCGGATACCCCGACCGCGTCGCTCGATACGACGGACACTCTGTCACCCTGCACTAGAGCTCAGCACAGCCCCCGCCGGTGCCCGCAACCTCAGACCCTGCTCCGCAGACGCTCTCTCACGCACACAACAAGGCTTCGGATTCCCCCCAGCGACAGCACGATCAGCAGCGGCATCACTGGCGCTCGCATCCTGGTATCAGTCCAGTACACCAGGTGCAAAAGGCAAAAGACCGCCACACAGATCCACATCTGAATCGCCAATGGCCAGTAACCCCGCGTACGGCGGCAAACCAGAGCCGATACCAGACCACACCACCAACAGGTATACCACGCTCCAATCAGCCAGTCCGTCACACCACCGCTCACCATCGTCCCCGTAACCGCCCAGAATCGCAGCAACCTCAGAACACAGGCCTTGCGGAAGGCAGTCCAGTCATCTCGGATCGAAGACAACGCGTGCCCGTAATACCAACGATCCAGACCCATTTCATCACCAGGTCGCACGCCCGATTTTGCCGCCTCCGCGAGGGTTCGCTGCTGCCACGCCTCCAGATACTCCCCACGCCATGGGTAACCGTTTCCCGGATTACCCACCGACTGATGAATCACGTCACGGTAGAAGTCCGGGTTATTTCCCAATGCCAGCGTGTAACCACCGTGAGTCGTGGCCGGAATCAAACTTCCAAATACCAGACCATTCCGCAGCACCCACGGGAACAGCCCTGCAGCAAAACCGCAGACAGCGGCAAACACCAGCCCCGGCCCCTCCCAATTGGTGCTCCGTAAACCGCCGGTAACAGCCATCCACGGTCGCCCCGCATGCAGCCATCCCACTGCTCCGGCCACAAAACACAATCCTGCCGCCGGTAACACAGCCGGACGAATCAGACCGCCCATCGCGAACAGCATCCCCGCCAGGACAGCCAGCAATCGCGAACGCCCCGTGACAGCCGCGGTTCCCACCGCCCCCCAGCCACCAGCACCGCTTCGCACATACAACGCAAACGCAGCAACCAACACGGCCGCACAGGGCACTTCAGACATCGGCTGAATGGAATACAGGAGCAGCAGCGGATCACAGGCGACCCCGGCCACAGCCAGCAACATCATGCTCCGCGGCAAACCGAACAACACCGCCAACACCGCCACTCCCCAAAAACACAACAGTGACATTGCCAACTGCACTGCCAGCACCGCACCGCCGGATCCAAAACCCAGCGTCAGCGGAATCGACAGCAGCAACACAAATCCCGGAGGTCTGAAGGCTGTTGACTCGCCCGTGAAAGGCCCCGCAAAACGCCCCAGCTCCAGCAGCGCCTCTGCGTGCGCCAAATAACCATCAGCATCCTCCAACAGCAAACCTGGCCGCTGCAGCGATAACACCCACCGCAAAAACAAACCGCCTGTCGCTATCAGCAGTAAGAGAGGGTCACAGCAGAGTCTCCGCAGGGGAACTGCAGCACTGGAATCAGCATGACGCACAACTTCCTCCCCCCGCCCCCGGGCTATGGCAATACCCACGATCCCGTCGCCACACCGTCAGCACAGCCGTCAAACACCGCACGCTGGTTGCCGCTGCGAGACAATTGCAGCCACTCCAGCCTCTCAACCCGCACGACTACCGCAGCAAAATTCACCCGCCCTGCGTCCAGCTCTGCCCGATCCGGTATCCGCCCCCGCACTCCCGCCGGAAGATTGCAGTCGCCCGCAGAACACACCTTGCCCGGTGACTCAGGCGCCAGGTACATCCGCAAACTGCTGGCCGCAGACTGCTCCCATAAAAATTCCACTCCAGCCCCCTCAGTCATCACCTCAGCCTGACCGGCAACCCACAACTGAGTCTCCGTGGAGGAATCGTAGAACAGCAGCGAAACTCGCGAATCTCGCCCGATGTCCGAGACCTTGCCCGAACGCACATCCGTGTGAAACCACAGCCGACCAGACTCAAACTCCACCCGCCGCAACACAATACTCCGCTGCCGCAAAACCCCATCGCGCAGCGTTGCCAGCACCGGAATCCGCCAGCCCCCGCCAGTACCCAGCTCCGCGGCACCATGCAGCCGCCCCCAGCAGCCCCGATATAACTCGCTCAGTTCAGCGTCCAGCATC
>JBEAUF010000029.1:0-10239 GCA_041161565.1 Planctomycetota bacterium
TCCCAGGCCCGCGACACGATGTCCCAGTTCCCCATCATGTGCGACGTTCTCCAGCACTTCAGCAGTCCGCGACTGGCTGATATCCCGGCTGCCGTCCACGCTCAACTCGCCCGGCTGGATCTCGCGGCCCGCATTCGACCCGGGCAAACGGTCGCCATTCCCGCCGGCAGCCGCGGTGTCGCCAATATCGGCATCATTCTCCGCGAAATCGCCAGCCACTTCACCGCACTCGGCGCCAAACCCTTCCTCGTCCCCGCCATGGGCAGCCACGGCGGAGGTACCGCGGAAGGCCAGGTAAAACTCCTCGCGACACTCGGCGTCACCGAAGACAGCGTGGGTGTGCCGATCCGAGCCACCATGGATACGGTTGTTGTGGCCCAAACCGCCAACGGCATGCCCGTGCACTTCGACCGGTACGCGGCCGAAGCTGACCACGTGTTCGTGGTGAACCGAGTCAAACCGCATACCCGCTTCGTTGGCCCCGTCGAATCCGGACTCCACAAAATGATGCTTATCGGCCTCGGCAAACATGCCGGTGCCAAAGTTTATCATGCGGGCATCCTCACCATGAGCTTCCCCGAAATCATTGCCGCTGTCGCCGAACGCGTGCTTGAAGTCTGTCGGGTCTGCGGCGGACTCGCGATTCTCGAAAATGCCGAAGACCAAACCGCGCTCGTCGAAGCCGTCAGGCCCGAAGACTTCGCCACACGCGAACCCGAACTGCTCAAACTCGCCAACGAATGGCTCCCCAGACTCCCGTTCAACGACATTGATCTCCTCATCGTCGACCGCATCGGCAAAAACATCAGCGGTGTGGGTATGGATGCCAACGTCGTCGGCCGCAAATTCAACGATCATGCCGCCACGGCCCAGGATTCCACCCGCTGCCGCCGCATCCTCGTGCGAGGACTCACCAGGGAAACCGGAGGCAACGGCACGGGCATCGGCATGGCCGAATTCACCACGCGCCGAGCCGTCGAAAAAATCGATCCCGTCGTCACCCGCATCAACTGCATCACCGGCAACCACCCCGAAGCGGCCATGATCCCCATCACCTTCGACACCGACCGCGAAGCCGTCGAAGCCGCCCTCACCACCATCGGCATGATCGCTCCCAAGGATGCGCGCGTCGTGCAGATCGCCGATACGCTGCACCTCACACGCGTACGCGTCTCCGCAGCCTGCTTCGATGCCGTGCGAAACAGCGACCGACTGCAGTTCGCCGGTGAACCCTGCGCGTTCCCCTTCGATGCCGATGGCTGGCTCAGCGACGTTCAGGCACACTGACGCGAAAAAAAGGGGAACGCCAAATGCCACCCGTCGACCGGCCAAACCTGAAACCCCACACAGCTTCGCCCGACCCGCAGCGCATCCCTCGCGCCGGCGTCCGCAGGGATCGGCGCCCATGAGCCTGCTCCCGGCACTCCCGGCCACCGACTACTCCGGTCGCCTGCTGTCGCTCATCCCCCCGATGACACAGCTCAACACCCCCTATCCCTCCACCGCCTACCTCACCGGGTTCCTCCGCTCACGCGGCTTCAATGCCTTCCAGGATGATCTCGCCCTGCGCCTCGTCCTGCGACTGCTCTCCAGAACCGGACTCGAACGAATCCGTGCGATCGCCGCCGAACACAAGGCCGCCCAGCGTCCCGGAGTCGTGAAGACGTTTCTGGATGAATTCAATCGCTATGCGTCCGCAATTCATCCGGTGATCAGCTACCTCCAGGGCCGCGATTCCACACTCGCACACCGCATCGCCACTCGCAGCTTTCTTCCCGAGGGCCCGCGGTTCGCATCGCTGGATGTCTTCGAAGGTGATCCGGAAGCCGGTGAGGATCCGCTGGGGTGGGCCTTCGGGGCGCTCGGAGTCCACGACCGGGCGCGGCACCTCTGCACGCTCTTTCTAAGTGATCTTGCCGATGTCATTCGTGAAGCCGTCGACGAACGCTTCGAATTCGTCCGCTACGGCGAATCACTCGCCGCCAGCCAGGCCAGCTTCGAACCCCTCGCCCGTGCACTCGCCGCTCCCGCCACGCTCCTCGATGAATGGCTGCAGGAACTCACCGTCTCGGCCGTGGAACAGCATCAGCCGTCCGTGGTGCTGATCAGCGTGCCCTTCCCCGGCACCGTCTACGCCGCCTTCCGCGCCGCACAGGTGATCCGCCATCGCTTTCCCGATGTTGTGCTCGTGCTCGGAGGCGGCTACGTCAACACCGAACTGCGGGAGCTCCGGGAACCCCGCGTCTTCGATTACTTCCACTATGTCACGCTCGATGACGGCGAACGCCCCCTGCTGGCACTCATCGAACACCTGCAGGGACGCCGCACCCCCGAACAGCTCGTTCGCACCTTCCGACGCGACGCCAGCACCGGTCGTGTCGAATACGCCGCACATCCGGAACCAGACGTGCCCTTCGCGGCTGTCGGTACCCCCACATGGGACGGACTCCCGCTGAGCGACTACCTGAGCACCCTCGATATGCTCAACCCCATGCACCGACTCTGGTCCGATGGCCGCTGGAATAAACTCACCATCGCCCACGGCTGCTACTGGAAGAAATGCAGCTTCTGCGACGTCACACTGGACTACATCGCCCGCTACGACACCGCCGCCGCTGAACTGCTCGCCGATCGCATCGAAACGATCGTTCGGGAAACAGGCCAGACAGGCTTTCACTTCGTCGACGAAGCCGCACCACCCAAAGGCCTCAAAGCACTCGCTGAAGAACTCCTTCGCAGAAACCTCCAGATCTCCTGGTGGGGCAATATTCGCTTCGAAAAATCGTTCACCCCCGAACTCTGCAGCCTGCTCGCCTCCAGCGGCTGCATTGCCATCTCCGGTGGACTCGAAGTGGCCTCCGATCGACTCCTGAAACTGATGGAAAAAGGCGTCTCCGTGGCTCAGGTGGCACGAGTCACCAAAGCGTTCAGTGACGCCGGGATTCTCGTGCATGCCTACCTCATGTACGGCTTCCCCACGCAGACACTCCAGGAAACCGTGGATGCTCTGGAATACGTGCGGCAGCTGTTCGAGGAAGGCTGCATTCACAGCGGCTTCTTCCATCGCTTCACCTGCACCGTGCACTCGCCCGTCGGAAAACATCCCGAACGCTACGGTGTCCGCCTGCTGCCTCTGGAAGACGGGGGCTTTGCAAAGAATGACGTGCAGTTTGAGGATCCGACGGGCGTGGATCATGAGACGCTCGGAAAGGCCCTGAGCCGCGCCCTGTACAACTTCATGCACGGTGTTGGGCTGGAGTCCGATATTCGCAGCTGGTTTCGTGGACGCGTGCCACGTTCCACAGTCCCGCGACAATTCATCGCCCGCGCCCTCGAAGGCAGAAACCACTAGTCCCGCTGCCGAAAAATCGCCGCAGTCTGCCGGGAATCTGTGCACAACCCGCCAGGCCTCCACCGGTCGCAGCGGGGTTTGTGCGTGAAATTTTGTTTTTCCCGAGTCGGCACGCCGTTTGCCTCTGCGTTGCTGGCATTGGAGAAAGCATCTGCCCTGCTGCAGATGCACTCAGCAACCGGCGGATTCCTGCTGCTGCCGGCCGTGCGAACGCCGCGCAAGAACGAGGCTGGGATGGCGAAAACCTCAACCGCCAGGAGGAAAGACGCCAAATTTCCTGACCGCCGGTCTGGTTGAAGGTATTGCTGAATTCCCCCGGTTTCTCTGTGAAACTCTCTGTACTCTGTGATTGAAAAGGAACTCCATCAGCGCGCCGTTTCGTTATCCCAGCTTCGATCTCCCGGAACTCAGCCCACACGTTCCTGTCTCACACGCCCCCATCCCCCGCTGGTCTGCCTCCTGCAGCAGACAAGTCCCACACTGGTCTTGTCATCCCTTCCCGTCTTCACAGGAGAATTCCATGGTTCGTCGCCGCGCGTTTACGCTCATTGAACTGCTGGTGGTGATCGCAATTATCGCCATCCTCGTCGCTCTGCTGCTTCCGGCCGTGCAGCAGGCCCGCGAAGCCGCCCGCCGCACGCAGTGCAAAAACAACCTCAAGCAGTGGGGGCTCGCACTGCACAACTATCATGATGTCTTCAACGTCTTCCCGCCCGCACTCAATCACTCCGGCCGCTTCAACAGCCCCGGCTTCTACACCGCCACCAATCGCGTCCAGAACACACCTGGCTTCGTGCTCCTGCTGCCCTACATCGAACAGGCCAACGCCTACGCACGATATGACTCCAGCCAGACCGGCAGCCTCTCCAATCCCTACGGCATGCCGATCGCCGGCAATACGTCGCTGAACCCCAACGTGGCCGTCACCTCCATGTCCCTCCCCGCTCTGCTCTGCCCGTCTCATCCCAATGGTGGCGAAATCTCGTCGTCGGGCATCACCAGCCAGGCAGACTTCTACAGCCGCGAAAATGCCCGCCGTGCCAGCTATGCGTTCGCCACCGGCAGCATGACCGACTACAGCGCTCCACACACAGCCTACGGGAGCGATGTGCGACAAGGAGCCTTCGGGAACAGTGGCGGTGCCATGATGCGGGACTTTACAGATGGCACCAGCAACGTCATTGCCATCGGCGAATCGTGGGGCGGTGCACGTTACAAAACCAGCGCCAGTTACGGCCCGTGGGGGCTCAGCGGCACACACACCTGTTGTCACCTTTACACGCCCTCCAACAGCAGCTCAGTGCTCGATGCCGCCGCCATCGCTCCCTTCGTCAACGACTTCCGCATCAATGCGGCTTACCAGAACGATGCACAGAAACGCCAGTACGCGTGGGGTTACGGGAGCGGCCACACGGGCGGCTGCCAGGTGGTTCTCGGAGATGGTTCGGTGAGGTTCCTCAGCGAAAATATGGATGCCCTGACCTTCTGGCGACTGACCTATCTGCATGATGGCGCGGTGGTTGGTGAATTCTAAGCCTCCGCAACTGCTCTTCGCTCCTGCCTTGCTCCCCACACAATTTCTGGTGAGGTGTCTCACATGACTATGCGTTTTTCATACCGTCTCTCGCTGCTGCACGCTCCGCTGCTCTGTCTTCCCCTGCTGCTCTTCGGCTGCGGTGAAGCACCAAAGCCCGGGCGTGGTGTGCCGGTGTCGGGCACCGTCACGCTCGGCGGTAAACCGCTCGCCGAGGCCGACGTTTACTTCACCAATGAGACCTTCGTGGGTGTTGCCAAAACGGATGCCGAAGGTCGCTACCGACTTGTTCAGGGAGCACTCCCGGGGAACAATCGCGTCAGCATTTCAAAATATGAAGGTGGCCCGAACCCGGCACTCGGAAACCCCCAGCCCGGCGATGATGGCACGGATGCCGGACAACTGGCGGCCGCAGAAATGGGCTGGGGAGCGATGAAAAAGAAGTCGAACGGCCCCAAACAACTTGTTCCCGCCGATTACTCCAATCCCTCCACCACCAAACTCACCTGCAGTGTCCCCCCCGAAGGTGCTGAAGGTCTGGACTTCAATCTGTAGTCCAGGTTCGCCCCATCAGGTTTCTCGGATCACCCGCACTTGCATCTGTCTGCCTTCCCGGAGACAATCCGTGAATTCCGTTGCGTTGCATTGAATTCCATGGTTTTCTCCGGAGCAGACCTGTGCGTTTGTGGCTTGCCGCTTCCCGTCTCGTTGCCTGTTGCACCATCAGCCTCGCCGCCGTCGCTCCTCTCGCCGCCCACGAAGGCCACGGTGCGGCCCATGCCCAGCACGGCCCCCTGCACTACATCGTCAACCCCTCCCATGCCATCCCGATGCTCGTGACTGCTGCCATCGCTGCCGGCCTCGCGGTCACCCTCCTCACAAAACTCAACCGCCGCTCCGCCACACTGCGGCAGACCGCTCCCGTCGCCACACGCAAAGACGCCTGATATCTGTTTGCAGACCGCCGCCGCTGCGCCCGTCTGACACGCATCGAAAAACAGGTGCGAGGCAGCAGACCGCGGCTGGGCGGGCGACAACAGCAAACACCGTGGAAAAAACAGCAGTCATTTAAACCGCCTTACCTGGTGCCGGTATTGCTGAATTCCCCGTGTTTCTCTGTGAAACCCTGTGTCCTCTGAGGTTGATCAGGAACTCCATCCGCGCGCTGTTTCGCCTGCCCGCGTCCCGGATCCCAAAACGCCCCCTGATCCGCCCGCGCCTGTTCCATCACCCTCCGGGAATTCACAAACCCCGCCGGCTGGTCCGTGAAAAACTTCGCGTTTGGATTCACGCCCCGCGCATCCAGAAACGTCGACCACCGCGACATCGCAGGCTGCCTGGAAAGCCACGGCAGGACCACCAGCCAGATCAGCAGCAACAGCCCAAGGCTCAGCCACAATCTCGCCCGCGCCTGCCAGACCCGCCTGCCGATCGCTTGCCCCGCAGCCGGAAATTCCCGCGAATCATTTCTCAAGCAGCACCTTAGCCGCGTCCGGGAACACAACTCGGAACATCAACCAGCTCATCGCCAGACTGAGCAGCAGATTCAGAGCCTGGCCGACCACGTACAGCGTGACCGCCTTGCCACCCCGGAAGAAGTGTGCCAGCGCACGAAAGTCCGTCTCCAGCCCAATACTCACAAACGCCAGGCAGAAACACCAGTTCCGCAGAGTCTTCGCGCTGCCATCCACCACGGCCTTGAAGAAATCATCACCATGTGCCAGCTGCGAGTGCAGACCGGAAATCAGCAGCGACGCGCCGACAAAGCCGAGGATGAACTTCGGAAACCGCCGCCAGATCTCCCCGGCATCCGGCCTCACCTGTTCATCACTGCCACGCTCCACCCGCGAAACCCAGTACACCGCAACCCCAAACGCCACCACACCAATCAGCATGTTCTGAATCATCTTCACCGTGACCGCCACCTTCCCGGCAGTCTTCCCGATCATCTCACCCGCCACACCCACAGCTCCCGTCGAATCAATCGTGCCCCCGATCCATGCACCGGCAATCACCGGATCAAGGTCCAGCAGACGTATGACGTTCGGCATCACAACCATCATCACCACCGTGAATGCCAGCGAGATTCCCACCGCCGTTGACAGCTCTTCCTTCTTCGCCCGACAGGCCGCCGCTGTCGCGATCGCTGCCGATACACCACAAACGGACATGTCCGCCGAAATCACCATGTTCAGCGATGCAGACTCAATCTTCAGCACTCGCTGACCAAACCAGAATGTGGTAATCAGCACGACCGGAGTCACGACCCAGGAAATGCAGATGCCCGGGAGCCCCAGCGCCAGAAGCTGGCTGAGTAAGACTTCGCTCCCCAGCAACACCAGTCCGGTCTTGATGTAGAGTTCCGTGCGGATGGCAGGTCTGAGCAGCTGCGGGGCGCCGACGGTGTTGCTGATGAGCAGTCCCAGCAGCAAAGCCCACAGGGCGTATTCCAGCCCCGCATTGCGAATGGCCGCCTGCTCCGCCATCACATAGGCCAGAGTGCTCAGCAGGAACACCACCAGAAATCCCGGCAGAAATTTCGCCAGACTCCCGCCGCTCAGGCTGATCCCCGCGCCAAACAGCACGGTGGTAATCAGCAGGGCACCCATCAGCGCCCGCGGAGACTGCAGACCCTCCAGAGGACTCTGCTGCCACTTGCCGGGAACACCCAGATAAGGTTTGAGCGGATTTGACCAGGCAGAAGCCTGCTTTTCGCTCGTCAACTGCTGCCCGTTCCCCAGCACCGCAGCGATGGAACCCACGACCAGCAGCCCTCCGATGAGGATTGCCAGCCAGTCTTCAGAAAAACGGGGGCGAACGTCAGCAGTCATCGCGGATCCTGTGGAACTGGGTGAGCACGTGGCGGGGATGTGAGGCGGGAATCAACCCCCGCACCATCCCGCCCGGAAACGCTTTTGTCAAGCCGATCCCCCACCACGCCGCAAACAGCCAACAGCCGGTCATGAAACGGACTGCAGGCAGGAGAACGCCGGAACGCAGCAAGCGGATTGGCAGGTGCTGGAAGTGAGACATGAAAAATCAGAAGTGAAAAGTTCCGCGGCGGCGCTGGGACCGCGCCGCGCAGACACCGCCTGCTGCCCCTGATCAGCACGCCACCCGCCGACACGCAGGACCGCAAGGGGACAAATCGCACTCATGAGACCAATGCCCACTGCAATCGCCCTCGGTAAAGCCGCGCCAGACCGTCCCGGGAGTCCGTGATGATCGCGCGAACTTTGCCCTCACTTCTCACTTCTCACTTCTCACTTCTCACTTCTCACTTCTCACTTCTCACTTCCGCTCGGCGCCCCTGTTCTCCTCTCTACTTTCTACCCTCTACTCTCTCGCGCAGCGTGCACCACACCGCGGTAATCTCGTCGAGGCCGTAGACAGCCGGTGGCCCAGCAGAGCCCCTGAGCGGACGGGCGGCAGCCCCCGGTTGCGATTCTGGCACCCTGGTGCCCACCCCTGCCCGCGGCGTCAGCGGCCCTATGAGCGGGCGGGCGGAAGCCCCCGGTTGCGATTCGGCACCCTGGTGCCCCACTCTGCCAACTCCTGAGCGGACGGGCGGCAGCCCCTGGCGGCGATTTTGGCACCCTGGTGCCTACCCCTGCCCGCGGCGTCAGCAGCGCGTCGCCAGCACCCTTTACCCGCAGGCTGCCGCCAGGCGGCTCATCGCGTTCTCACTTCTCACTTCCCACTCCTAACTTCACTCTGCCCTTCGCCCACAATCAACAGACAACGGACAACAGACAACAGACAACAGACAACAAACAACAAACAACCTCAGTTGCCTGCCGCTCCCGTTCCTGTCATTGTACCGGCCCGGCGGTGTCCCCACGGGGCCGCTCCGGCAGTTCACACGCACCGAGGAACCTTCGTCCATGTCTTCCAAGTTTCTCACCCTGCTTCTCGCTCTGCTGCTTCCCCAGGACGCGCCCCTGCCGTTTGGGGACCAGTGGCCGCGGCTGGATGGGGATGCCACAGGAGAATGGTGGAAACCGGCTCCCGCGGAGCGTGGACCGCAGAAGAAAAAAGGAGTCCTGCTGCCCCCGCGACTGCTCGTGCCCCGCAACGAAGTGCTCGCGTTTGCCCTCTACACCCATGACGCCGGCACACTGAAACTCACCGCTCAGCTGTATCCGCTCAAACCCGACGAACCCCGCACCGTGCAGCTCGAATTTGCCGACGCGGCCGGCAACTGGCAGAAAGTGGCCGAGCAGCCGGTGGTGTATCCAGGCTGGTCCGCACATTTCCGCATCACCGGCTGGGACAATTCCCGCGATGTGCCCTATCGCCTGCGGCTGGGCGAGCTGTCTGAATTCAGTGGCCGCATTCGACGTGACCCGTTCGACAAACCCGAAATCGTCGTGGCCGTGATGTCCTGCAATTCCAGCCGCACTCCAGGCCCCCGCGAAACCATCGTTGATAACCTTCGCCAGCAGGACCCGGACCTGCTGTTCTTCGCCGGTGACCAGAGCTATCACCATACGCAGCACACGTTCGGCTGGCTGGAATGGGGCCGGCAGTTTCGGGAACTGCTCAGAGATCGGCCGGTCGTGTCCATTCCCGACGATCACGACGTCGGTCACCCGAACCTCTGGGGAGCGGCCGGACGACGTTCCATGAAAACCACCGGCTCGGATGGTGGTTATTATTACCCTGCCGATTACGTGCGGATGGTTGAACGCTGCCAGACGTGGCACCTGCCTGATCCCGTCGACCCCGAACCTGTGGAACAGGGAATTGGCGTCTACTTCACGCGGCTGCGCGTGGGGGGAGTGGATTTCGCGATTCTGGAGGACCGCAAGTTCAAAACGGGGCCCGAAGGCACCATTCCGCAACTCGGACCACGGCCCGATCACATCACCGATCCGGCCTACGACAGAACTGCCGTCGACCTGCCAAACCTCCAGCTGCTCGGTGAACGTCAGCTGCGATTTCTGCAATCGTGGTCGGCAGACTGGCAGGGGGCTGAGATGAAATGTGTGCTGTCCCAGACAGCCTTCTGCGGCGCTGTGCACCTGCACGGCTCACCGGAGAACCGCCTGCTCGCGGATCTTGACTGCAACGGGTGGCCTCAAAACGGTCGCAGAGCAGCGTTGCGGGAAATCCGCCGCGCGTGGGCCCCCCATCTCTGCGGTGATCAACACCTTGCTGTCGTTCTCCAGCACGGAATTGACCAGTTCGGCGACGGGCCGTATGCCTTCACCAGCCCGGCCATCGTCAACACCATCTACGGCCGCTGGTGGCACCCGGAGGGAGAGCAGGCCGGGCCCAATCCAGTACCCAACTGCCCGCTCCCATGGACCGGCGACTACCTCGATGGGCTCGGGAATCCCATGTCCATCAA
>JBEAUF010000076.1:0-42697 GCA_041161565.1 Planctomycetota bacterium
GCCCCAAGGCCTACCCCATGAGGCCTACCCCATGAGGCCCATCACAACAACTGCAAACACGCCGATGATTGTTCCGATTTCACCGCCCTTAATGCGAACACCGCAAATTCCGCTTGTAGCAATTCCAACGCCACCGTCTCCTCAAGCTCCCGAGCCTGATCAAGGACTGTCCCCAATTTGTCACCCCGTGCCTCCAGGAAACCAGGGACAGTCCCTGTAAGCGACAACATCAACGTGGGTCAAATCAGTGATGGTTATACTGGCCATAACGGTCTTACCAAAAGATTCGTGAGTTACGGTTATTCCACTTTTACCGCCGCCAGCCTCTCGTACCTCAGACATGAACAGGGACTGTCCCCGCCGGTGAATGACTGACCGCACCGGAAGCGGGGACAGTCACTGCATGCCCCAACCTCAACGAGGGCCATCGCGGGGATGATTATGCAGGACACAGTGGTTGTACCAAGAATGCCGTGAGTTACCGTAATTCCACTTGTGCCGCCGCCAGCCCCTCGTACCTCAGACATCATCAGGGACTGTCCCCGATGCTCAACGATTGCTTTTCGACGATGAAGAGATCGTTGCCGCTCAAGAGCACCGTGCATCGGTTGTTGCGGCGGCACTTCGTTCAGAGTCCGCCCAACAGAAAGATGCGTCAAAGGTGACATCGAATGGTCTCCCCGCGCAGAGCTTTCAGGACCTGCTCAAATCGCTATCGACACAGTGTCGAAACACGGTCCGCTTCAACGGCACTAAGGCTCTCTTTATACAGCTGACTGAGACAAACCACTGCAGCGCAGCGCCTTTGAGTTGCTGCGCGGGGCTCCGCCGGAACCCGGTTCCTCGACGGTGAAAGATCCCTCGGCCTCCGCGTAGCCAGAAGCTGCATTTTCCTGGACATCACCTTCAGCCGTGTTTTGCTGGGATTGCGCGCGAAAATCGGCTCCGCTTTGTTCCCAGGTTCGGGTGAGCGGTCGGGCGGAAGGCCCCGGTTGCGAATCGGCACCCCGGTGCGCGTCCGTGGCTGCGGCGTTGGTGTTGCGCAGGCAGGGTTCTTTACCCGCGGGCTGCCGCCATTGGCCTTGGGGTTCTCTGAAATTCTGTGAAAAGACGGGTGAAGACCTGGGACGGCGAGGCTCCTGCCGAGCCGCTGAACGCTGGTCCACGCGATAATCGCTTGCCAGCATTTTTGCGCCGCAGCAGGGATCGATGAAACGCTCGCGGCAGGGATGCGGCTCAGCAGGAGCTTCGCCCTCCCGACAATGCGTCGTGCCAGAAAGCCAACGCCATTGGGCTGCCGCCCGGCGGCTGATCGCGCTGCCGCCCAGCGGGCGGTTCATTTGCGTCTCGCGATTGCGACAGGGTGTCTTTTGATGACATGACGGGAGCGTGGTTACTCCGGGGGGTTGTTTGCGACGATGGCGGAGCCGCTGAATTTCCAGAACAGGCCGGGATGGATCAGGAATTCGCAGAAGGTGGAGGTCACGAGTCCGCCGAGGATAACGGTGGCAACGGGGTAGAGGATTTCGCGTCCGGGAGCCTGGCCGCCGACGACGAGTGGTATCAGGCCGATACCGGCGGTGAGGGCTGTCATGAGTACAGGTGCCAGCCGTTCAAGGCTGCCGCGCAGAACCATTTCGGGCGTGAACTGTTCACCTTCGTGCCTGAGCAGATGCATGTAGTGTGTGACCAGCAGAATACCATTTCGCACCGCGATTCCTCCGAGCGAGATAAAGCCGACGAGGCTGGCGACTGTGAGGTCCTGGCGTGTGATCAGCAGCGCTGCGACGCCCCCGATGAAAGCGGTGGGCAGGGCGTTCAGTATCTGCAGCACGATCCGCACCGAGGGAAACAGGAGCAGGAGGACAACAAACATGCCGACGACGGAAACGCCGGCGAGCATGGTGATCATGGCCGACGCGCGTTCCTGACTTTCAAATTGTCCGCCATATTCCACAAAGTAACCTTCCGGTAGTGGTACGCGATCGCGGACTCGTTGCCGGATATCGGCCACTGCACTGCCGAGGTCGCGGTTTCTGGTGTTGCAGCGGATCACAATGCGTCGTCGCGCATTCTCGCGGTTGACCGCGTTTGGTCCGAGTCCTTCCTCAATATCGGCGATCTCCCGCAGTTCGACCTGACCGCGACCGTTGGGAAGGTCAATCCGCAGTCGGCCAAGATTGGCGTAGTCAGTCCGTGATGTTTCTTCCAGTCTTACGAGCAAATCAAAACGTCGCTGTCCCTCAAGAATTTCAGAAACCACTTCTCCCTGCAGTGCAGTTTGCAGGATCTTCGCGGTCTGTGCTCGGGTAATCCCATAAAAGGCCAGATCATCTCCGCGAAGCCTGATCTGCAGTTCGGGTGTCTGTCGCATGGGTTCCACGACGGGCGGAGTGAGGCCAGGGATATCCTGAATTGCGGTTCTTGCCTGTTCGGCCAGTCTTTGCAGCACATCGAGATCATCACCATAGATGCGTATGGCGATCTGTGCATAAACACCGGAGACCATGTGACTGATCATGTGTGCCAGCGGCTGTTCAACTTCGATGTCCACTCCGGGCACTTCTTCACGCAGCTGATCCAGCAGGCTGGCAAGTGTTTCTTCGCGGGATCGTGGCGAGTCGGGGTTCATGCTCAGCACATATTCACTGCCGCTGACGGGCATTGCATGTTCATCCAGTTCCGCGCGGCCGGTGCGGCGGACGAAGTGCAGGATTTCGCCATTCGGGTGGTCTTCCGATTGCTGGAGACTCTGCAACCGCCTATCGATTGCCGCAGCCGCACGGTTGGAGGCTTCGAGCGACGAGCCCGGCGGGAGATTGAGATTGATCTGCACGCTGCCTTCATCAAAGGGCGGCAGAAAATCACGCCCCAACCGCGAAAACTGCCAGCTGGCCAGCGCAACCGTCACCCAGGTGACAAACAGCAGCAGACGAGGAAATGTCAGACTGCAGCGGATCAGAGGAGTGGCGAGGCGTTTAAGCAGTTGCAGCACTCGACCATCCGTCTCTGCATGTGCTCCCTGTGACTGCGGAAGCAGGTAATACGACAGCACCGGAGTGACCGTGAGTGAGACCAGCAGTGAAGCGAGGATGGAGACGATGTACGCAGCTCCCAGCGGCGCGAACAGGCGACCTTCCACCCCGGACAGGGCAAAGAGCGGCAGAAATACCAGAATGACCACGATGGTACCGAACACAATGGCACTGCGGATCTCCAGACTGGCCTCATACACCACCGCGAGTGCCGGCCGAGGTTCCGCCAGCCGGTTGTTTTCCCGCAGCCTCCGAAAAATATTCTCCACATCCACAATCGCATCATCCACCAGCTCACCCATCGCCACCGCCAGCCCCCCCAGCGTCATCACGTTGATCGACAGCGGAGTTCCCGTGAGCCAGCCAATTACGCGAAAGCTCAACGTCGTCATCACCAATGACAGAGGAATGGCAGTCAGCGTGATGAAGGTGGTGCGGAAATTCAGCAGAAACACGAACAACACGATCACGACCAGCACTGCGCCTACCACAAGTGCTTCCGCAACGTTGAAAATACCGCGATCAATGAAGCCCTTGAGTCGGAACAGTTCGGAATTGATGATCTGATCGGGGGGGAGTGTGGCTTCGACTTCGGCCAGTGCTGCAGTCACGGCGTCGGTGAGTCTTCTGGTGTCCGTGTGAGGCTGACGAACAATCGTGAACACCACGCCGGGCTGGCCGTTGACGGCCCCGTCACCACGCCGAAACTGACTGCCTTCAGTCACCCGAGCCACCTGCTTCAACAGCACGGCTCGCGTCTCATGCACATGCACGGGGATATTCTCAAGCTCCCGCAGAATTGATGCTGTATCGGGACCGGGGCGGCCCAGAATACGAATCGGCCGCTCAATTTCTCCCGAAACGGCAAACCCGCCACTCGCATTCAAATTGCTTTCCCGCAGCGCCTGCTCCACCTCCTGCAGCGTGACGTCATATTCAAGGAGCGCTGCGGGATCAACCAGCACCTGGTACTGCCGCTGTTCTCCTCCCTGCAGAAACACTTCCGCCACACCTGCTGTTTTCCGCAGCCGCGGCTGAATCACCCAGTCTGCTGTTGTCCGCAGGGACTGCTGCTGCTGTTCCGCAGTGCCGAATTCCACGATGTATTCACGGCCATCCAGCAGCAGCCGAGCACGCTGGCTCGGGTTTGAGGAAATCGGGTCGGGCGGCGAATTCCCAGCCACCACTTCCCAAGTGAAGCTGTCGACCGGCTGCTGATGCCATGTGTTCAGTCTGCGGCGGTCACCCGGCTTCCAGACAATTAATTCCGTGGGAGCACCGCTGCGAATGATGCGTTCAGCCATCAGCCGCGTGCCAGGGATCCCCGCCAGCTGACCACCTCGCGGTCCAGCCTGCCGGTAGATCCCGGCAATTACGAACTGCCCCATGATCGATGCCGGAGGCGTCATCTGAGGATTGATACCGTCCGGCAGCAAATCCCGTACAACGGACAGCCGTTCCTGAACCGTCTGCCTCGCTGCACGAATTTCCGTGTTCCAGTCAAACTCCACATAGACCACGTTCAGCCCGGAGGTGGTCTGACTCCGCACAGCCTGTACGCCGGCAGCCCCGAGGAGAGCCGTTTCGATGGGCTGCGTCACCAGTGTTTCCACCTCAGCGGCCGCCAACCCAGGACACTCCGTAATCAGGATCACGCGTGGGCGGTCGAGATCCGGGAACACGTCGATCGGCAGCTGGGTGGCCAACCACGAGCCATACACCAGCAACACCACGCTCACCGCAATGACCATCAGGCGATACTGCAGCGAAAAACGAATCACAGCATTCAGCATGTCTGGTTCCTTCAGTGATCACCGTGAATGCTGCCATCTGCATGCACATGAAAGCCCGGCTCTTCGCCAGCGGCAGTCTGTGCTCGAAGGACTCGGTTGAGCGCTGCTGCGGAATTCCGGGCGAGCAGCATTCCGGGACTGACACCGCCGTCTGCCGCAATCACCACGAACCGCCGGTCTTCATGCAGAACCTGCACCGACCGCCGGTCGAACAGTTCGCCACTCTGCCGAAACACATACGCTTCCGCTCCCTCCCGCACCACAGCAGCAGCTGGCAGGACAAACACGTCCCGGTACTCCTCAACCGGTACATGCAGCCTTGTCCGCTGGCCGGGCCGAAACCGCCACGCCACAAACTCTTCCCCATCCTGGCGATAACGGTGCGACTGGTTCTGCAGTGGAATAAAAAAATCAAAGGTGCGGCTTTGTGGATCGATGGAATTCGCCAGATGCCGAATCACAAAGGACTGCTCGGGCGTTCCATCCCGCCAGTGGCTCGTGTCATCTTCAGCGAACTCCACGTCAATCGGCCGGCGTTCCTGCGCTGCCCGCTCCAGAAACGGTGCCTCCTGCTTAAAAGCTCGCCCCACAATAAACAGTGATTCATGATTCGACAGCTTCGCCAGCAGCTGTCCGGCCTGCACCTGCTGGCCCAGTTCCACGGCGAGTTCCTGCAGTTCCCACGACTCAGCCGGAGCGGATGCGGCTTCAGAGCCAGATTCGGCCACAACTTCGGCCTTGACCCCAGCCACCGCTGGGGACGGGAGCGGAGGCGAAGCGATTGTTGTATTAACTGTCATCGGTAGTGGTGCTGTCACTTCGATCGACGACACGAACACCCCTTCCGTGGCCTGGCTGATCTGGTCGGGTGTCAGTCCTCGAGTCAACAGATCCTGACGGCAGGCTGCAATCAGTGCCTGCTGACGACGCAGCTGATTTTTCAGGTCAATCACCCGCACCTCAGCGATCGCACCATCTTTGGCAATCGACGCGAGCCGGTCAATCTGTTCCTGAACCAGCTCAGTCTCCCGAGTAGCCCGAAAGAGTTCAGACTGTGTGTTCTGCAGGTACTCGCTGAACAACTGCAGGGTGAACAGCGACTGCCCGGGCTGGACCGAATCACCAGGAAACCGATGAATTGCCGAAACCACGCCCACAGCGGGCGATGTCACACCGCGATCCGAGATCCCCGGACGATCGCGAATCTCGCCGGGAATCTGCACAGTCCGCCAGTAGTTCTGCAGCTTCGCCGGAAGGGAAACCAGCTGCAGATTGCGTTGCGCTTCGGGGCTGAGTTTGAGTACTTCGAGGTTGTCTGCGGCCGCAGAGCTACGGCGGCGGGTTACGGATTTCCTTGCCCTCGCCTCTGATTTCGACGCTGGCGATTGAGCAGCGTCGCCAGCAGACTTTTTACTGAGCAAAGCCGGCAGGCGGTCCCGGAAATACCACAGCGGTGCAGCAACTGCCGCCAACAGCACAACGGCAACCAGCCAGTTGCGACCGCGGGAAAAGATGGCCATATGTGTATGCTCCCCGAAAATCAGCAAACGGGAACCTCTGCCCCGGTCAGCCCTGCTGGACACCCAACCACACCTGCAGCGCTGGTCAATACCCACATCCCACGATGGCTGCAGCGTCTGCCGAGAGCCCGCTCATCGTGGACTCGCACCGAATTCACAAGCATCGGCGCACAACGAGTACAACCACGGCGCAAAACGCGCAATGGCCTACACGCGCAGGCAGCCTGGGTTTGCGGGTGGGTGCGGCGTGTAACCGGGGGCGCCGAGACGTGCGCAGGCGAACAGAATTGACGCCGAGGCGAAGAGTTTCACCGACGGCATACCGGCCGGCGGTTGGGCCTGAGTGGCCATACGGCGAGTGGTGAGGCTCAGTTCGGTCAGATAGCCAGCATCCGCGTCGTGGTCAGGGGGAGCTTTCAGGCCGTCGCAGTGCGGCTGTTTATCGTGGGGTTGCTGAGCCACATGTCGGCGATGATGGTGGTGGCGTGCCCTGTGACCGTGATGCCGATGCCGATGCAGATGCCCGACATGGGAACAGGAATGCACGTGCCGCATCCCGGCACCGTCAGCATGTGCATGCCCGAGCGTGCCGACGTGCAGCTGCGACAAACACGTTGACTGCAGCACAGAGAGCATCAGGAGGCAGCAGACGAAACATCGCATGATCAGCTCTCAGCACGCGCGGCAGGGAGCGTGGACGCAGCAGGTACGGCAGTCAACGGGAATCCGTTGGCAGACTGCTGCACAGGAGGTTTGCCTGTTTCGGGGTACCGCAAGGTTTTCAATTGTCTTTTGCCCCCCCACGTGCTATCCTCCTCCCACGGTGATCAGGGCCCATGGCTCAGTTGGTTAGAGCGTTCGGTTCACATCCGAAAGGTCACAGGTTCAAGTCCTGTTGGGCCCATGTTAATCCCGGCGTCAGACACAGTCTGTCGCCGGGATTTTTTTTGCCCTCGAGCGTGGCCAATCAACGTCGGCGGCGATCGCCATCCCGGCCCCGCCCACCGCCACCTTCACGCCCGCCACCTTCACGCCCACCGCCGCCTCCATTGCTGCGGCGATAGCGATTCTCGGTGCGTCGGGCGTGATCTTCAGAAGGTGTGCGAAGCGAGAGGCAGCCAATGGCTTCTTCCCAGGTTGGAACATCGCGGTATTCCGCCGCCACCGGGGCAGGCTGCGGGGCACTGCGGGCTTCGTCACGCTCGGGACGCCGACGGCGAGGTTCACGATCACCGCGGTCGGTACGATCGGCACGTTCGGGCCGTTCACCACGTGGTTCGCGGTCATCACGGTCATCCCGTTCGTCTCGGTCATCACGTTCGCGGCGTTCCGTTCGCTCCGGGCGAGCAGGCCGGTCACCACGAACAGGCCTTTCGCCTCGTTCCTGCCTTTCGCCGCGTTCCTGCCTTTCGCCGCGTTCCTGCCGTGCGCCGCGTTCCTGTCGTTCACCGCGTTCCTGTCGTTCACCGCGTTCCTGTCGTTCGCCGCGTTCCTGTCTTTCGCCGCGGCCGCGGCCGGTTCGTTCGTCACGACCGGCAGACGGTCGAGTTTCGGCTGGTTCCTCGCGGCCGTGGCGAGCGCGGCGGAGTACCGGTTCTTCTTCCTCGTCGAAACCTGTCGGTCCCTCGTCTTCGGACTCGTAGTCGTCTTCATCGTCGGGTTCGAGATCGCGGGCAACCGGGGGACGGCGCTGAGTTGCTTCGGGGCGTTCGGGGCGGGATTCCTCACGATCGCGATCACGACCACGACCGCGGCGTCCTCGGCGTCCGCGGCGTTCAGGCCGTTCGGAACGCTCAACGGGTTCCGATTCTTCGCGGTCTTCGGTTTCGTCAGCTTCGGTGTCTTCCACGCTGGATGTTCGGGGTTCTTCGGCACGGCGTTGGGCGCGAGCACTGCCGGCAGAGACGGTCACAATGTCCTCATGATCTTCCTCAAAGAGGATTTCGCTGAGGTCATCATCATTGCCGCGGGTTGAGTCAGCCTCTGCGGAGTCTCGCGAATCAGCAGCGGGTGCGTCACCACGGCGGCGGCGATTGCGTCCGCGTCCACCTCGCCGACGCCCCCGACGACGACCGGGACGGCCGTCTGCAGCCTCGGCCTCACCTTCCTCGCGTTCTGCTGCTGGTGCACCAGCAGCAGCATCCATGTCGTCGATTTCTTCGTCAGATTCGACTGAAGCCGCAGGTTTCGGGGTTGGACGGGCTTCGTCCCAGACCCAGCGATCGACTTCGTTCCAGTAGGTTTCGTCGTCACCGGCGCCGGATACAACGTTAGGACGAGCACGTTCGGCGGGTGGCGTTTCGGGCGTTTCCCGGCGCGCACGGCCTGACGGGCGTGCAGGAGTCGGAGCCGGGGCTTCAGAACGCGCTGCGGATGCTCTACGCGGCGTTTCCGCTACGTCGCTGCCGAAACCAAATTCGTCTTCGTCTTCATCGTCGTCTTCCTCATCGTCGTCGTCGTCTTCTTCATCGTCGTCATCGTCTTCCTCTTCGTCGTCATCGTCATCGTCATCGTCGTCATCATCATCATCATCGCCCCCGAAGTCGAAGTCTTCGTCGCTGACTTCTTCAGCGGAGTCTTCGTCAGTATCGTCAGATTCGTCTTCGTCGTCGGAGAACACGATGAGGTCGTCGAGATCTTCATCGAAGGCGTTGCCGGCGGAACCGGGCGTGGTGCCGGCATGGGCCCCTGCAGCAGCGGAAGCGATTTCGGCGGCGGATTCGGCGGTCTGGCGGTTTACCGGTTGGTCGTCATAGTCGTCGAAGAGCACCTCACCGCCGACGTCGTCCGGGAGTCCTCCGAGGTTTGACAGCGGACTGGCCCAGCGGCCTGCGGGATTAGCGGGAGTTTTTCCTGAGTCGTCACCGGAACTGGTCATCTTCGATCCGTTGGTTGAGATAGGGGTCGATTCGCCGCAGCGAGAATAACGGTAAGACTACCGAGCAGAACGCGGGATTTCAATTGGCACGGGGCCAGCGGTCTCCGGAGGTAAATTCCGGGAAGGGCAGTGTCTGACTCCACTTACCCAGGCACATCCACCACCAACCCATCGAAATCAGAGCTGCAGCCCGGATGCTGCCTGGCACCGGAAGAGAAACAATTCAGCCGCGGCCCACGTAAAGCTGCTGATTGGGGAGCACGATTGCTTCGAGGAAGTTGACGTCGGGGGGCATGGTGAGCATGGTGAGAGCTGCGCGGCTGATGGCATCAACCGTCATCATCGGCTCTTCGTCACTGGAAAGTCCCGAGTTGACGCGGCGTTCGACAAGCACGTTGCCTGGATGCAGGCAGCTGACACAAATCCCGTGATCACGGCCTTCGAGTGCCGTGGCATGTGTGAGTCCCTGAACTCCGAATTTAGCTGCGGTGTAGGCGGCGGAATTCATGCGAGGGCGTTGCGCCGAGATGGAACCAATGTTCAGCACTCGGCCGCGACTGCGAGGTTTCATGCGTCGAAAGGCCTCCCGGGTGCAGAGGAACGCTCCGGTGAGGCACGCACCAATCACCCTGTCCCACGCCTCCAGCGACAACTCTTCGACAGGCCCCCCATCGAAGGCTCCAGCGTTGTTAATCAGCAGATCAACGGGCCCGAACAGCTGGTCCGTTTCAGCAAAGAGTCGGAGCACGTCGGCTTCGCGGGAAACATCACAGGCTACCGAAGAAACTGCGGCAGCTGTGTCACTCAGCTGGCTGCAGGCCAGACGCAGCCGTTCGGAATTTCGCCCTGCCAGCATGACTCGGCAGCCGGCGGCGACCAGTGAATGGGCGATGCCCAGACCGATTCCGGTGGAACCCCCGGTAACAATGGCCGTTTGGCCCGTGAGATCGAACAAAACGTTATCTCCGGTGAGAATTTCGATTGGGAAAAATGAGAATCGGCGTCTGGACGTGCGAAGCCGGTCAACCGTTCTGCGGGTTAAGCGTTTAACAGGTCGACTTACAGACTGGATTTTTCGGAGATCATCATGAGAAGTGCAATGGATCGACGGGGTCAGGTTTCCGGATCTTCTGCGCGGGCATTGTCGCTGGACGAAGTCTCCCCATGGACTTCCGGTTGTTATGCGCGGATTGCCGGACTGGAAATGATGCTGGAAATACGTCAGCGGCAACGCATACGGCGACTGCGGCACTACGGTGCCGGGCTGGTGCTGGTGGGAGGCGCAGCCATTGCAGCCGCGATGCTTATGCCGTTCTGAATCCGTGAGCTGGCTGGCAGGGCAATCGGGTGAAACGCGTGGGGACGAGGAAACGAACGGTGGTCGAGCAGGCGAATTTGTCTTGTCGGCGGCGGGCGGCGAAGTGAGAAGTGAGACCGCGATGAGCCGCCTGGCGGCAGCCTGCGGGTGAAGGGTGCTGGTGACGCGATGCTGACGCCGTGCGCACCACGGTGCGAAAACACAACCGGGGGCTTCCGCCCGTCCGCTCAGGGCCCCGGCGGCTTACGCCGCCGGCTATTGATGTGGCGCCCTCCGGGCTGAAACACAGAGGGGACTCGTGATGAGCCGCGGGGCGGGACGCTGCGCGAGAGCGTAGAGCGTAGAGCGTAGAGCGTAGAGCGTAGAGCGGAGAAGGAAGTGAGAAGTGAGAAGTGAGAAGCGGCCCTGGTGCGTTCCTGAGGCGGTATTGGCCGCGTGGGCACGCACCGTTACCCGGGATTGACATCCACTGCACGCCCTGTCACGTGGGGCGGAATCCGAAAGAAGACTTCCGTTGCTCCTACAACCATTTCGCCATCCCAGCTTCGCCTTCCGGTCGCCCCGGATGCCCCAGCGGGAGGGCCATCGGGAGGGAGTTTGCTGGCAAGGCGCAGCAAGCGTTAATGTGGTTCCGGCAGACCTTGATTCCACCTGGATCGCGGTCGTGCGAAGCATGCAGTGCGCGATCAGCGTTCGCGGAGTGCGGTGATGATATTGAGTCTCACGGCGCGGACGGCTGGGAGGATACCTCCGAGGAGGCCCATGACGACGGCAAGAGTAACTCCCTGCAGCAGGACTCGGGGGCCGAAGCGGAACGAGAATGTAATTTCGCTGAATTGATTGACTGTGCCGGTAGAGAGGCCGTTGAAGGGCAGGGTGCCTGCACAGCCGAGGATTCCGCCGAGCAGGCAGAGGACGACGGCTTCGAAGAGGAAGGACGTGAGTACTGCGGAGCGTGGGAATCCGAGGGCCCGGAGGGTGCCAATTTCGCGAGCGCGGCTGGCGACGGCGGCGTACATGGTGTTGGCGGCGGCGAACATGGCGCCGAAGATCAGGAAGCCGGCGATGACATAGCCGATGTACTGAATGGCGCTGGCCTGGTTCATTTGGTCTTCGAAGTACTGAGTTTCGCGAATTGCTGACAGCTGAAAGCGTTTGTCGGCGGCGAGTGTCTCGATGAGGCGGTCGCGTTGCTCGGGGGATTCGGCGCGAAGGCAGACGGAGCTGACGGCACCTGCGGATTTGCGTGCGAGTGTGAGGTCGCGAATGTCTGTCCAGACTTCGGATTCCGCGGCGCTGCCGGCGGCTTCGAAATAGCCCACGATGCGGAAGTTGCGGCGGTTGATTTCAAGTTCTTCGCCGATGGCGAGATTTTCGAAGCGTGCGGCCATGGTGCGGCTGGTGATGGCTTCGAAGGTTCCGGGTTTGACGTCGCGACCTTCGACGATGCGAAAGTCCGGCCTGAGCGTTCTTCCGGTATCATCGAGGCCGCGAACGATGAGATTGACGATGCCCCCGTTATTGCGGCGGGGTTTGGTGAGGATGGTGACGAATTCCACGGAACACAGGGGGCGTCCTGCGGCATCTTTGGCGATACCCGGGAGTGAGGCGACGTCGGAGGCGACTTTTTGTTCGAGTCCGCTGCTGATTTCGTCGGTGGAGCCTTTGCGAAGCACGATCAGGTCAAGCTCGTGTCCGGTGACCTGCAGTGCGTAGCGAAGCCCATCGGTGAGACCGAAGCAGAGTACGGAGGCCCAGACGACCAGACCGGTACTGATAACGGTCATCAGCGTGGTCATCCAGCGAACACGAAGATTGCGAAGGTTGTATTTGGCGGGAATCATGGGGCGGCCTGTTTATGCGATGCGTCGCAGTCCATTGATAACGGAGAGTCTGGCAGCCTGAAGGGCTGGAACGATACCGCTGACAATTCCGAGGAACGCGGCGGCAATCAGTCCGTAGGTCATCCAGACACCTGCGAGTTCATTGAGTGCGAGCGGGAAGAACTGGGGGATGGCCTGGTTCATGGCCTGCAGAAACACGCAGCCCACGGCCACTCCGAAAACGCCTCCCAACATGGAAATCAGAAATGCTTCTCCGAGCACCAGAACGAGGACTCGGCCACGGGAAAAGCCGATGGCCTTGAGCACAGCGATTTCGGTGACGCGTTCGCGCATTGCCATAGCCATGGCGTTGGCAGTGACCAGCGACAGCGAGAAGACGACGGCGAGCCCGATGTTGCGAATGAGCACCTGGACGTTCCCGAGCATATCAGCGAACATTTTTGCAAAGGCGGCTTCGGTCTGACTGCGGGTTGGTGTATCCGAGCTGCCGAAGCGATCGTCGACAGCCTTGATGACTCCGGTCATGTCATCCTTTGAATCAACGCGGGCGAAGACTGTTCCGGCGTTGTCGAGTTCCGGGAAGTTGACTTGTCTGAGACCTTCATTGAGGTAGTCCCAGTGGAAGTACAGAGAGTCGGTGTTTTTGGGTGAGTCAAAGATACCGCTGATTTCGAGGTCGAGGTCGAAGGGGTAGATGGAGCTTTTGAGGGGAATTCGGGTACCGATGGACCAGCCGCGGCGTTCGGCGATGCGGCGATCGATAATGCAGCCCTGGCGATTGGCCTGCCAGGCTTTGAGTTGTTCGGCGGGGATGGTGTAGTCGGGCCAGACATCAAAGAAGGCAGCGGGATCGGTGGCGAACGTGGCGAACGGCATGCGTTCGTCCTGATAGGCACCGCCGTACCATGCGAGCGGCACGGCGGCGGCGACGGATTTGGTGCGGCGGACGTCATCCACGGCAGAAATGGGCAGGCTGCCGGCGAAGCCCTGGATGTTCATCACCACAATGCGATTCGACTGGCTGGCTTCCTGACGGTAGGTGTCAGTGGAGGCGAGGAAACCGTAGAGGACGGTCATCAGTGCGAGACTGAAGCCGACGGAGAGCACTGTGAGGAGGCTGCGGATGGAATTGCGGCGGACATTGCGCCAGATGTATTTGAGGGTGTACATCAGCGGGCGGCTCCCTGAGTACGGTCAGCGGAAACTTCGGCGACGAGGACCCCTTTTTCGAGGTGCAGGGTGCGGGATGCGCGAGCAGCGGCGTGGGGGTCGTGTGTCACCATAATAATGGTCTTCTGAAATTCCTGGTTGAGTCGCTGCATAAGGTCGAGGATTTCGGAGGCGGACTTTGCATCGAGGTCACCGGTGGGTTCGTCGGCAACGATGAGGTCCGGGTCGGTGACGATCGCGCGGGCAATGGCCACTCGCTGTTCCTGACCGCCTGAGAGCTGTCTGGGATAGTGATCCATGCGATCTCCGAGCCCCACGACCTGCAGGGCCGTGCGTACATGTTCATCGCGTTCACGGCGGGAGAGGGAGGTAAGGGTGAGGGGGAGCTCGACATTTTCCCAGGCGGTAAGGACGGGGATGAGGTTGTACATCTGGAAGATGAAACCGATGTGGCGGGAGCGCCATTTGGCGAGTTCGGTTTCGGAGGAGCGTCCGAGGTCCTGTCCGCAGACGATGACGGAGCCGGACGTGGGTCGGTCGAGTCCGGCGATGAGGTTTAGGAGGGTGGTTTTTCCGGAACCGGATGGCCCCATAAGTGCGAGGTAGCCGCCGGGTTCGACGGTGAGGTTCATTCCGGAGAGCACGGGGATGGTGATCTGGTCGCGGCGGAATTCGCGGCTGACATTCAGGACCTGAACAATGGGGTCGCTCATGAGATGGCTTCTGTCTGTGGGTTATTGTGCGGGTTTGACAGCGAGTCCGTCGCGGAAATCCTGGGGTTTGCTGACGACAACCTTTTCTCCGCCAGTCAGCCCGGAGGCGATTTCGGTGCGATCTTCGCGGCGTTCGGCAATTTCCACGGTTGTCTTCTGGAGACGATCTTCGCGGTCGACGATCCAGACCCAGGTTTGGTCAGCGGCGGAATGGATTGCGTCGTTGGGGCAGAAGACGCGTGGTGCGGGCTGCTGGGTGGGCTGAGTCTGTCCTTCGGGCAGAAAATAGACGGTGGCACTCATTTCGGGAAAGAGTTTCTGATCGGCATCCTCGAAGGCCACTCGAACCTTGACCGTGGCCCGTGCCCGATCACCCATTGGAATAACTTTGCGGACTGTTCCGCGGTAGCGGCGGTCGGGGACGGCATCGACGCTGATTTCCGCGAGTTGTCCGGTTGTGACGCGACTGATGAAATCTTCCTTGACGTCGCAGTCGACTTCGAGGTGTTCGAGGTCGGCGATGGTGACAACGGAGCCTCGTCCGGAGGCTTCCCCCATGCCGCCGGGCATGATGGATTCGCCGAGTTCGGCATCTTTGGAGATCACAGTCCCGGCGAAGGGGGCGCGGACGAACATATTTTCGCGGAGCTGTCGAGCTTCCTGGATGCGGGCTTCGGCGAGGCTGAGTGCAGCTTCGAGGGAGGCGCGGCGGGCGACGGCGGCATCGTAGTCAAATTTCTCCGCATCAAATTCAGCGGCCGTCATGGTTTTGGCGGCAAAGGCTTTTTCGGCGCGTTCGAAGTCCTTCCGTGATCGCTGGATGGCGACGTCCTGTTCTTCAAGCTCGCTGCGGCAGCGAGCGGCAGCGGCTTCAGCGGCGGCGAGGGAAGCGTCGAGGTCGGCATGTTCGAGGACTGCGAGCACATCATTGGCGGCGACTTTGGAGCCTTCCTCGACCCTGACGTCCTGAATACGGCCTGTCGCCCGAGCACCGATCCGCGCCTGCTGGCGGGATTCGATGTAACCGGTGGCCACAACAGTTGCATCCGCGGAGAGTCCGGTTTCCACGCTGACGATGGCGATTCTGACTTCCGGTTTCGGCCTGACAGATTCCATCAGCTTTGCTGCATCGGGGAACGCGCCGCCTGAGAAGGCGAAGAACCAGACGGCAGCGGCAATAGCGGCGAGGATGCTGGTGAAAAAGAAGAAGCGGATCAGGCGACCGAATATGGATGGCCCGCGAGCTGGCTGATCGCGGCGAATGCGAAGCTTTGAGAGGGAATCGGCCTGGGGACTGGAGCTGCCGGTTGACATGAGCCACCTGTGCAGGAAGAAGCCGTGCCGATGCTGTACCTTCAGACCCGGATAACGACAGCGCTGGCCTGGCCTACGCGAGTGACGCTGGTTTTCAGGAACAGGCCGCTGGCGGCCTGGCGGTGTTCGCCGTGAACAACATCGAGCGGGGTGTCGGCATCGGTGGAGGAGAAGTTAAGGGTACGAGGGATCAGTCCCTGCTGGAGAGCGAGGAGTGAAGCGGCGAGTTCGCAGAGTGAGGAGCCGCTGCCGGCGCTGCCGGTGTAACTTTTGATGGCGGTAACGGGGACGCGTTCGGCGTCCGTTCCGAGGAGTTGTCGGAGTCCGAGAGCTTCGGCGCGGTCGCGCTGGGGGTTGCCGGAGGCGCAGGCGTTGATATGGCCGAGTTGGGCGGGGGTGATACCGGCGCGGCTGAGGGCGGCGGAGGCAGCGAGTTTCACAGCGGCGGCTTCGTCGGGTTCGCCGGTGCGTGAAGCGACGGAACTGGAGCCGCAGCCGAGGACGGTACCGAGGATCTTTGCGCCGCGTTTTTCGGCGTGCTCGCGGGATTCGAGGATCAGGCTGCAGGCGGCTTCGGCGATGGCTTCGCCGGACCGAGCTGCATCGAAGGGACGGACGCGAGTTTCGGCGGGGCCGTCGGCAAGCAGGTCCCAGCGGGCCGCATGACAGGCTTTGACGGTATGGAGCCGAGTGCCCGTGACGCCGGCGATCATCACATCAGCGCGGTTACGGCGGATGGCGTTGCAGGCTTCGCCGATGACAAGACCACCGGAAGCTTCGTCGTGGGTGATGGAGTTGTTCGGGCCGCAGGCTTCGAGGGCGATCCCGATGTGGCAGCCAGGCATGTTGGGGAGATATTTGAGGAGCCAGAGCGGTTCAAGTCCGAGACGTCCAACTTCACCCCAGCGGTCGTAGTCGAAGGCGAGGGTGCCAAAGCGAGTGGAACGAGACCGCAGTGCGGATTCGTGAATCACTTCGGGCGGGCTGGACATGAGGTTTGCACCAAAGTCACAGCCAATGCGGCTGGGGGGGACGGAACCGGCAGCCAGTCCTGCGTCTTCCATCGCCTGCAGGGCGGAGGCCACACCCATCTGAATTTCGCGGCACATCACCTTCAGGCTTTTCCGAAGGCTTTTGAGATGCACCTTTTTGGCTGTTTCGTCATTGAAGTCGCTGACTTCGCCGCCGATGCAGCCCGGCGCCGCAACCCATTCTTCCAGCTGAATTGGGCGCAGCCCGCAGCGACCGGACGAAATGCCCGACCAGAATTCTGACCGGCCAATCCCAACAGGAGAAAAAATGCCTACGCCTGTGATGACAACTTCTCTGGAAGATTCAGCGGTCATGCAGAGGAACCACCCCAAAACCGAAATGAAGATGTGCTGGAGAAAGCAGCAAACACACGTGAGCCGGTAGTTTACCATGCCGGAGGTGCGTTTACTGCGCTGCGATTGGCAGAATTGAAGAAGCGACGGGGGAACGACGACAGCCCCGGCGCGGCCTGAAAAGTCGGCAGACTTCGCTGACGCCTGCGAAGTGCCGGAAAGGATCGCACCCAAACGCTGTAAGTCGCATACAGAAAAGCATTTATGAATCGCCGAAAAGCCCTTCCACGGGCCCCTGATTCGGCGACCAAGGCGGAAAAATCCCCGCCGTTTCCCGAACTGCGGATGACTCCAAAAATCCGGAATTCAATGAAATTTGGTGCCAAATCAGTCGGATTTGCCTGAATTACGGGGAAGTGTCCGGCCGGAATTCCGCCCCGGGACCTGGCGGGTAGCCGTTTGCAAACGCCACCCCATCCATCGCTCGACGCCCTTCCGGCTGAATACTGAGCACCTCTACCCAGCCATCTCCGGTGCGAACGCACAGCCGGCGGTCGACGACCAGCAGTCTGCCCGGTGGCAACAATCCGGCCGGCTGCTCTGCCGCCATCAGCGGTCGCACCTGCTGGATCAGACAGCGGACCGGCGGCTGTCCATCCCGATGCAGTACGGTTGCGGCTTTTGGCCAGGGTTGCATGGCGCGAATGTGGCAATCGATCGCGCGGGAAGAACGCTGCCAGTCTATGCGTCCATCCTCACGCTGGATTTTGGGTGCCAGCGTGACTTCGGCTTCGTTCTGGCGTTCGAACACGGCGGTGCCCCGCTCAAGCTGTTCAAGCATCTGCAGGGTGAAGGGCACGCAGAGCCGTGCGAGCCGCAGCATGAGTTCACCGGATGTTTCGCGAGGATCAACGGGTGTTTCCACGCGGCCGATCAGCGGGCCGGAATCGAGTGCCGGTTCGATGCGAAACATGGTCACTCCGGTCACTTCTTCGCCGTTCCAGATGGCATATTGCACCGGAGCGGCGCCGCGGTATTTGGGCAGCAGCGAACCATGCAGGTTGAAGGCGCCCAGGGGCGGAATGGCCAGCAGCTCCGGGCGCAGGATCTGCCCGAAGGAGGCGACGAGGAAGACATCAGCGGCGGCTTCGCGGAGCTGTTCCAGAACCTCCGGACGATTCACTCGCGGAGGCTGCAGCACCGGTACGGAAAATTCTTCCGCCAGCTGTTTCACCACGTTGAGGTGCTGATGGTGGCCGCGACCGGTCTTGTCCGGCTGGGTGACAATCAGCGGAACGATGTGTGAGGATTCGAGCACGGCGCGAAAAGCCGGCAGCGCGAATTCTCCGGTACCCATCAGCAGGACCTTGAGCGGCATTCGGGGAATCTCTGACTGGTGAAGGGACTGGCAGATGCACAACACGCCAGTATGATAGCGATCTTCTGACCAGCCGCCGAGCCTGCCCGAAGCAGGTCTCGCCGGCACGCCACACCCCACCACCCAATCCGGAATACCCAAATGATGCTGCCTGCCCGCCCCCCGGGATTCTGCCGGCTGCTGCTGACCGTCGCAGCTCTGTGGCTGACAGCCGCACCCGGCCAATGTGATGAACAGCAGAAGAAACCGAAATCCCCGGAACGCTGGGAACAGGACATTCAGGCAATCGAAAAGCGTCTGGCTGCCCGCAGGGCACCGCAGGCCGATGTGCTGTTTGTGGGCAGCTCCAGCATTCGCCGCTGGGATTTGGCGAAATCCTTTCCCGGTGTGGATGCCGTGAACCACGGTTTCGGCGGCTCACAGCTCTCCGATTCCCTGCATTTCTTCAGCCGGGTGGTGGCTCCGGCACAGCCGCGAGTTGTGGTGCTGTATGCGGGCGACAACGACTTGAGCGACGGCAAGACGCCGGAAATTGTTGTACGGGACTTTGAGAACTTTCTGAGCCGGGTCACGAGTGAGCTGCCAAAGTGTCAGAAGGTGATCTTCATCAGCATCAAGCCCAGCATCAAACGCTGGAAGCTGCGGGATGCGATCCGCGCAGCAAATGAGAGGATTCGGAAGATTTGTGAAGAGAACCCGCTGGCGGAGTATGCCGACGTCTGGACGCCCGCTTTGAATTCCGCCGGCGAGCCGCGTCGGGAACTGCTCAGTGACGACGACCTGCACCTTTCCGAGGCGGGCTACGAGCTTTGGAACAGGATCCTGCTGCCGCTGCTGAAGTGATTACGGCATTCGGGCGCCAGGATTGGCGCGGGGCCCACTTGAGCCGCAGGGCGGCAGCCCGCGCTGAGCCGCAGGGCGGAAGCCCGCGCTGAGCCGCAGGGCGGCAGCCCGCGGGTAAAGAGCCCTGCAACGCACCGCTGACGCCGCGCGCAGGACCGCGCACCAGGGTGCGAATCGCAACCGGGGGCTTCCGCCCGTCCGCTCAGGATTTCGGCAAACGCGATGCCAAACACACTGAGCCGCAGGGCGGCAGCCCGCGGGTAAAGTGCCCTCGCAATGCGCTGCTGACGCCGCGGGCAGGGGTGCGCACCAGGGTGCGAAATCGCAACCGGGGGCTTCCGCCCGACCGCTCATGATCGCGGCAAACGCGATGACGAACGCGTTGAGCCGCAGGGCGGCAGCCCGCGGGTAAAGTGCCCTCGCAATGCGCTGCTGACGCCGCGGGCAGGGGCGGGAACCAGGGTGCGAAATCGCAACCGGGGGCTTCCGCCCGACCGCTCACCCGTTCTTACTTCCGCGTTCTCGTCTACTCTCCACTCTCTCTCGCAGCGTCGGGCTTCCGCCCGCCCGCTCAGAGGTTTGGCAACGCGATGACAATCGCGATTTCAAACCGCGTTCTGTCACACCGGCGCCGCGACGGTCCAGTGTCGGCCGTTGCGAATGACGCGGCGATAAAGCGTGTCGCGTTCCACCGGAATCCGACCGGCTTCCCGGATCAGGCGATGAATCTGATCCACGGTCATGCCCTCAGGAGTTTTCGCTCCGGCGTCGTGATAAATGAGTTCGTGGATCACTGTGCCGTCGATGTCATCTGCGCCATAACTGAGCGCCAGCTGGGCGGTTTGTTCTCCCAGCATGATCCAGTAAGCCTTGATGTGATCGAAGTTATCCAGCATCAGTCGTGACAGTGCGACCATTCGCAGGTCAAACAGGATATCGGGCTTGGCAATCGCGGACAGCTCGGTGTTTTCCGGGTGGAAGGCCAGAGGGATGAACGTCTGGAAGCCACCAGTCTGGTCCTGCAGTGCACGCAGTCGCAGCAGATGATCAACGCGGTGCCGCGCCTTTTCGAGGTGGCCGTAGAGCATGGTGGCGTTGGATCGCAGTCCCAGTTCATGGGCCGTGCGGTGCACGTCGAACCAGACATCACTGTCTGCCTTGTGTTCACAAATCTGACGACGGACCTCTTCGTCGAAGATCTCCGCACCACCTCCGGGCATGCTGCCCAAGCCCGCTTCAATCATCTGTTCCAGCACCCAGCGGACTGGCTTTTTGGTGATATAGGAAAACCAGTTGATCTCCACGGGCGTCCAGGCCTTGATGTGAATTTCAGGACATGTCTCGTGGATCACTCGCACCACATTCAGATACCACTCGAAACTCTTCTTATGGTGCAGACCACCGACAACGTGTATTTCCGTGGCTCCGCCTGCACGCCCCTCCAGAACGCGCTCCCGCAGCATGTCATCCGTGAACGTATATGCCTTTTCATCCCGTAGGTCTGCACGGAAGGCACAGAAGCGACAGCGGTAGACGCAGACATTCGTGGGGTTCAGGTGGATGTTGGTGTTGTACCAGGCGTAGTTGCCATTCCTGCGTTCCCGCACGACGTTTGCCAGCCGCCCCAGCGTCTGGAGGTCGCACTGCTCATCCAGCACAACGCCTTCTTCAAAGCTCAGCCGCTCGCTTGCAAGCACCTTGTCGATGATTGCCTGAATCTGCGGGATGGACGATGTGATTTCAGCAGCAGACATGGTCGTGATCCGGAAATCGTTGTTTCTTTGAAAACTCTTCAATGGAGCCACACATCCAGACAGCCAGCCGCCAGCACTCCGAAGCTGACCACCGCGTTCACCTGGAAGAATGCAATATTCACCCTCGTCAAATCCTGGGCACTCACCAGCGAATGCTCATACAGCAACAGCAGAGCGATCACCACAACACCCGCCAGAAAGATCCATCCGAGGCCGGCGATCTGCCAGACGCCCAGCAGCATGCCAATCGTGATCAGGTGACTCACCAAAGCAATCCGCAGAGCTTTCGCGATACCGAACCTTGCCGGAATGCTGTGCAGCCGTGCCGAGCGATCGAAATCCGCGTCCTGGCAGGCGTACAAAATATCAAAGCCGCCCACCCAGAAAAAAATCACCGCCCCCAGCGAAGCGGGGATCAACGAGAATTCGTCCCGCACGGCAATCCACGCGGCCACCGGAGACAACATTAATGCAGCCGACAGCCAGTAATGACAGAGGCTGGTAAAGCGCTTTGCCAGCGAATAACCCAGCAGAAACAGCAGCACCGGTGCTGACAGGATCAATGGCAGCGTTTTGGGAAGAAAAATGGCTGTGGATGCCACAAATAACACGCTGCTGGCAATTGTGAACAAGGACACCCCGCGTACGGTGAGCAAGCCCGCAGGTAAATGCCGGCCGGCAGTCCGTGGGTTCAGGCCGTCGATCCGTCGGTCCACCAGTCGATTAAACGCCATCGCCGCAGAACGGGCTGCTCCCATGCAGATCAGAATCCCCAGCAGGTCGCGCCAGCGAAACACACTGTCCGACTGCGACCACGCCAGCACCGCGCCCAGCAATGCGAACGGCAGGGCGAAAATTGTGTGGCTGAAGCGAATCAGCTGGAGATAGTTGCGAATGGTGTCGTACATGGATGACTGCAGGAAGAAATCGGAGCAGACCGGATGGATTCCTGGATTGGGGAATCTCTGTGTGGGGATCCGCTTATTGCACGCCGCTGCGCAGCGTCCACTGGTGGTAAACCGCAGATCAGCCGCCAATGTAACGAGAATACAGGCTGCGAGCGACCATTGAGTCGCTGGTTCCCCGAATGATGGCCCGGCCCTCGGGAAAAACCGTGATTTCCACCGGGCCAGCGATGTTTTCCGTCTGAGATTCCCGCAGCGCGTCGGCCGGAAGTGTCAGCCGCAGCAGGAAACGGTTCACGGCAACTTCGCCCAGTGTTCGCAGCCGATCGGCCAGCTCCTGCAGACTCAGCTGCAGTGGCTCAGCGGGGCTGATCTGTACCGCATTGCGACCGCAGAGCACCGTGGAGGCGGCTCGTCGAGTGCCGTGCAGCCACAGTCGCTCCTGCTCGTGACAGGCCGGACAGGCTTTGGAATTCAGCAGCGGTGCCAGATCCACATGCCGATGTGTGCCATTCCAGACATCCATCAGGGTGAGCTGTGGTGGCAGTTCTGTGGCGTGGCCGGCGAGCATTTTCAGGGCGAGTGCGGCCTGCAGTGACGCCAGCACTCCCACGGCCGGTCCGAGCACTCCTGCGGTATCGCAGGTTTCCGTGGCGCCCGGCGGAGGCGGCTGGGGCATCAGGCACCGCAGACAGGGGCCGGTTCCCGGGACAACAGCCAGCACCTGCCCGCTGCTTCCGGTGACCCCCGTGAAGATCCATGGAATGCGGTATTCGAGGGCTGCGTCGTTGAGGAGATATCTGGTTTCGAAGTTGTCGGTGCCGTCGAGGATCAGGTCGACGTCAGCGCACAGCCGACCGATGTTGCTGAAGTCGATGTCAGCCACGATGGGTTCAATCACGATTTCCGAATTGACTCGCGACAGTCTTCGCTGGGCGGCAATCGCCTTCGGCAGCTGTTCTTCCACATCGCGTTCATCGAACAGGACTTGCCGCTGGAGGTTGCTGAGTTCCACGAAGTCGCGATCGACAATCCGAATCTGTCCGACTCCGGCGCGAGTAAGGCTGTCTGCGAGCACGCAGCCGAGCGCACCGCAGCCGGCCAGCAGTACGCGGCTGGCGGCCAGCCGCTGCTGACCGGTTTCACCAATGCCTGCAAACAGCATTTGCTTCTGATAACGCGAAGGTCTCTGCACGATCACTCCCTGACTGCTGCGGCGTCCTGCTGCTGCAGAAATCGCCGCAGCACGTTGGCCGTAATCTGCGACACAGCCGCATCCACTGGCAGTGAAGCCACGTAATTAATCGACCCTACCGAAAACACCTGCCCGCCGGAGGGTGTTTCAAACAGTACCATTTCTGCACCGCCGTTGTCGGGATTGAGCCCTCGGGCCAGCAGGCAGGTTCCGGCTGGCGTGCTTCCGGAGCGTTTGTCGGTTTCGTGTCCTGAAGCACCGCCGGGGCAGCGGCAATGCAGGGAGTTTCGCCCGAACAGATCGCCCCGGTTGAGTCCTGTGCCGGCGAAGACCCAGTGATCCGCTTCCAGCACCTCATACGGTGCGCCGGTCATGGCGCCGGTCGGAGTGAATACCACGCCCAGCAGACTGGCTTCGGATTCGTGACGCATCGCAAAGCGGCTGTCACGACCACCCATCCCATCGGTCCAGAGTGATTCGATGGAGCCGTTGTGGACCGTCATGGATGAGTTGTCGTGCAGTGTGATTTCACAGTTGAGGCCGTTTCCACCGAGGTACATCAGTCGCCCGCCTTCTTCGAACACCCAGCGTTTCACGCGATCATACATGGCTCTGGTCCAGTACTCCGGGTGCACTGCGATAACCAGTACCTGATAGGCGGAAAGATCCAGCGTGCCGTCGTGCAGCTGTGTTTCTGCGTAATAATCAAAAGCGATGTTTTCCCGTTCCAGCCAGCCCAGCAGCCGCCATTCAGCAGGGGCCAGATGGCAGGCCTGCCGGCCTTCTATTGGGTCGCACACACGCTCTTCAAATTCCACGGCACAGAACGGTTCCGGACGTTCAAACGACAGCGGTTCATAGGCCGGATAACCCCAGGTTCCATGGTCCGGATCCTGATACCGCGGCAGCTCCATCCGGGAGTTGACCGTGGGGGTTTGGGGAAGTCGATCCGCGTGAATGTAGTTGCTGCGTCCGCCGAAGGAGTTGTAGGCATTCCAGGTGATGTTGGAAGCGAGCACGGCGGTGCGGGCTTCGGGCTGCCGTGGTGCCACGATCCACGGAAAGGAAAACTGCTTCCCGGAAGCCGTGGAGGCCCGAAAGTAGTACAGCCCGCTGCGATCCGGAGCGGCCACGAACTGACGATGAGTCTGCGAACCATAACCCACGCGGTTCCATTCACAGCCGGTCTGTGTGTAGTCGCCGTCCGGAGTTACCTGCATCACGGCCCGCGGGGCATGTTCATCGTGCCAGCCGAGTTCCCGCACGAGTTCGGGCTCCCAGCCGTAACGCCACAGCTGCAGCTTGTATGGTTCCACCGAATGCACGCGAAACTCCGCCTCCTCGCCGCCGCGGACCCACTTTGGCCAGGCATATCCGAGCAGGCAGTCTGAGAGCAGCCGGAACTGATGGGGCTGACTGCAGGGGGTGCGGATGTGCGAGAACTTCGCGCCGTAGCCGTCCTTCCGCAGCACCACCTTCCATTCGCCCGCCGGCAGGTCGCAATACACGCTGCCGCCTGCCCGCGACGTGGCTGCAAACGATTCACCGCCGGGACCGATGAACTCCAGCTGCACATCACCCAGCGCTGAAAAACGCTCGTCACTCACGTAACCAATCAATCCCATCACACCCCCCGTTTCCAGACCCTGTCTGCCCCGCTGTTATTCCTGCAACAGCACTCGATCATCCAGCACCTGCACGCTGCCGAAGTGCTTTCCAAACAGTCCGCGAAAAAACTCTTCACCCCGCTGCTCTGTCGCACTGATCGGAACAACAGTCTGCAGCCGCTTCTGCACGGCTGCCGTCTGTTCACCCGTAATCTCAATCGCCACACCATTGGCCCGCAGCGTGGCGATGATGCTCCCCAGAGGCGCACGCTCGGCCTGCAGCCGAAAACTTCGCGTGCGGAGGGAATCGCCCGGTACGGTTGCTGCGGTGCCATTGGCTGGACGCGCCTGTTCGATCAACCCCGCGAAGTCTGCATGGCGATCAAGGTCGGCCGTAAAGGTGGCGGTCGTTCGTGTCCAGCGCACAGCTGTGTTCGGCTGGGCCGCCATCCACGCCGGCTCCAGAACCGTGCGGAGCTCGCCCGGGAAACTGTGCCGCAGTTCCAGTGGACGATCGACTGGTATGGGGACGATCCGGACTTCTGCCGCAGCCTCGTTCAGCTCGGGATACAGGTCGAACTGGTTGAGCACCAGGCAGGCCAGTTCAGGAAAGGACATCGCCGGCAGCTCAGCCGAATTCCAGACATCGTGTGGAATCACTTCCGGGTTCGCAAGGCGAATGTCGGCATTCTGAGCGGCTTGCACGAGCACTTCCGAGGGGACGGCGGGACGTTCCCAGGACGGCCTCACGGGAAGCAGGGCGCGGCGGGGAATTGTGGCGGCCGGGAGTCGTTTCCATGTGGCAGACTGCTGCTCGACTAGCTGCAGCAGCAGTGGCAGACGCCGGGCGGAGGCCGTGGGGGCGATATAGACGTATTCCCCGGTGAATGCGGCAGAGGTGTCCGGGATCAGGGCCGCCAGTTGTTTGAGCAGATCGCGGCGCGGCAGAAAACCGGTCTGCAGTGAGATGGGCACAGAAGGGTCGAGTCGGCGGTCGAGAATCAGGCACACACCCGATTGCCGCTGGATGTCCTCCAGCTGTCGCAGCAGCGGCATGCGCTGAGCCGAGCAGCTGACGGGTTCGGTCAGAGCTTTTTCGAGCGCCCTGCCGGTTTGCAGTTTTAAGGCAGACTGGGCTCGCAGGCATGGCGGCTGCAGCACTGACACATGCCAGAACACCGCAACAGACAGTACCGATTTGAGCAACGTACGGCCCATTTTCTGCAGGAGGAGTCCCGCAGACAACCCGGAAAAATCAGACCCCGGAGCTTCTCTCATCGCAAACCCTGCCCCACGCCTCACCGACACCCTCCCGGTAAATTTCCCGGCAAACCCACAACAAATCTCTGCTTCCCGCCACTCTCCGCTCCACGGTCGCCGATTTCCAGCCCCCCATACGGCTTTTTGATTGGTAAGCCGGCAGGCTCCCCATGTAAGATACCGGACCTGGGAAATCGCGGCAAACCTTCGGATTTCAATGGAAACAGCTATGAAACCCGTGCATGCGGTTGGAATTGACCTCGGCACCACTTATTCCTGCATCGCGTGGCTGAACGAACACGGACAACCCGTCACCATACCCAACGAAGAAGGCGAACTCTCCACTCCATCGGTGGTTTTTATCGAGCGTGGTCAGCCGGTGGTGGGCACGGAAGCGCTGCGGCATGCGATTGTGTCCCCGGGCCGAGTGATCCAGTTCGCCAAGCGTTCCATGGGAGACAACAACCGCTTCTGGAAGATTGACGAGCAGCGGTATTCTCCGATTCACGTTTCCGCACTGATCCTCCGAAAACTGCTCAAAGCCGCCCGCAATCAGCTGGGAGAAATCCGCGAGGCTGTGATCACCGTGCCGGCTCAGTTCAGCGAAGCTCAGCGCCAGGCCACTGTGCTGGCCGGTTACGAAGCGGGACTGGAGCGGATTGAGATGATCAACGAGCCTTCCGCCGCGGCACTCTGCCACGTGCTCGGTCAGGACGGACTGGCCTTTTCCGCTCTGGCCATCGATGAACAACTGCTCGTGTTCGACCTCGGCGGTGGCACCCTGGATCTGGCCGTCATCCATTACCAGCCGGACGAAGTTCGTGTCGTTGCGGTTGACGGTGACCTCGAACTGGGCGGCATCGACTGGACCAAAGCGCTGCTGGATCTGGCTGCCGGCAAGTTCATTGCCGAAGTCGGCGCGGATCCCCGCAACACACCGGAAGACCTGCAGTACCTCGCGCTGGAGGCCGAGCAGGCCAAACGCAGCTTGTCGCTCCGGCCCCGCACGGTGATCTCTGTTCGCTGTGGCGGCACCATTCGCAGCTACCCGATCGAACTGGCGGAATTCGAACAGGCCTGTCGCCCGCTCGTCGAACGCTGTGAACTCGTCGTCAAACGCATTCTCGCGGAAAACCGCTTTGGCTGGGCAAAAATCAACACCCTGCTCACCACCGGCGGCGCTACTCGCATGCCCATGATCCGCGACGCCCTCAAACGACTCAGCGGCCGGACTCTTAACACATCCCTCTCACCGGATCAGTCCATCGCTCACGGTGCCGCCTATTACGCCGGTATGCTGCTCGCCGATCGCCCCCGCTATCAAAGCGTGTTCCGAGGACGCACCGCAGAAAGACTCCCGTCCGTCCGCCTGAAAAGTGTCAACGCCCGCGCCCTCGGAATACTCATTCGCGACGAAGACACGCGCGAACGAGTGCCCCATTACCTGCTGCCGGCCAACACGCCGCTCCCGGCGTCCGTGACCCACGTTTTTGGAACCGTTGTGGCCAATCAGACCCGAGTCCGCGTGCGGATTGTGGAAAGCGGCACTGCCCCCGATCGCCCCCACGTGGTGCTCGGTGACTGCGAAATTACCCAGCTGCCGCCCAATCTTCCGGAAGGCGCTGAAATCGAAGTCACCATCAGCTATGATCGGCAGGCTCGAGTGCACGTGACGGCTCGCGAACCGCTCAGTAATCGCGCCGCCGAAGTGGAGCTCGTCCGCCGCGAAAACCTCAGCGACGAAGGCACACCACCCAAAAACGCTGCAGCACGCCCCGCTCCAATACCGGCTCCGGCTCCGGCACCCGCGTCCGCGGCAGTACCCGCATCCGCTCCGGAACGTGCGAATCACGGTGAGCCGAAAGCCACCGACGTCGCACTCGACGTACGCGACCTCCTCGAACAACTTTCCGACTTCGGTCAGTCCGGCAGCCCCGCCGCCTTCAGTGACCAGCCAGTACTCCTCTGCAACACCTGCGGCAAACCGCTCGCCCGTGGCGGACTCTGCCCGACCTGCGGACGCACTGCCCGCTCCGAACCCCGCAGCCGTCCCCAGCGCGGCTCTGAATCAGCACCCGCAGACAAACGCCCAAAGACAGCCCGCACCACACGTTCGGGACCCGCGTCCGCTCCGTCAAAACAAGCTCAGCCGGATCTCAACGCCGATGAATTCTGGGACATCATCGATGGCGACTGACAGCCGTTCAACCTCTGTTGATCTCAGTGCGGGCCTGCCTGCCAGTGAATGCTTTGCAGTCATTGACGATCTGCGCCGTTAAAGACTGCTGACAGATGCCCGATATGGCTCCCAGGCAGCGTTCGGGCCACTGCTGGAAATTTACCGGCCGTATCTGCAGATGGTTGCCGAAGCTGAGTTGAGTTCTGAGATCCGTCCGAAGCTCAGCGCTTCAGACTTTGTGCAGGACCGTGCTGGCGAAATGGTGGTAAGGGCACATGATTTCGTGTTTCCAGCGACCTCTGCACCATTCCGCGTGACAAGGCGTGCAGTGGATATCAATCCCGCGGTAACAGCACGTATGCGCGGTCGACGCCGCGGAGGGAGCGAACCAGGTGTGCCACCCGGCGGTTGACATCGACCACGCGAGCCGGGGCGTGAATGCCGAGTGGCATCAATGTCCGCTGAATTGCATGAGCGGTCGCGGTGCCATTCGGATCCTTCAACCAGACTTTTTCGGAACCTCCACGCTGGCCTCACAGCCCGGAACTGACATTCGCACGTCGGCTGTTTCGCCCGATCTCAGAACGCTGGCTTTGGGTGGTGACGATCAGGCCGTTCATCTTTACAACCTGCAGACCCACCAGAAACATGGTGCCTTTTCCGGTCTGTCGGCTCCGGTTAACCAGATTTGCTTCTCTGCTGACAGCCTGAAACCTGCCGCTGCACTGCACGATGGAACACTGCTGATCTGGGATACTTCCGAGTGGCATGCGCTGAACACAGCAAATACACTACAGGCCAGGTGACATTCACAGTCCCTCCCCGCCCTGCTCAGAATCAGGCTGCCCATGAAGCCCACGTCTCTGTTTCCTGCCGTGCTTATCGCCCTGATCACCACAGCCTCTGCTCAGGAGCTGCCGCCGCTGGATTTGTCACCGGTCCGCGAACAGCATCAGTTCATCCCCATGCGGGACGGGACTCAGCTTTCCGCCAACCTGTACTTCCCCGCAGGCAGCGGGCCATGGCCGGTGCTCTTCGAACAGCGCTATGCCGACATTCGCGGTGAATCCACCCGCCGCGCAGCCGCTCGACTCGCCCAGGGCGGCTATGTCGTCGCCATGGTCAATTACCGCGGCACGTGGAGGTCCGAGGGAACGTGGGTCGGCTACCGCGCACTCGGCTGGGGCGAACAACGCGATGGCTACGACGTTTGCGAATGGCTGGGCACGCAGTCATGGAGCACCGGTAAGGTTGGCACCTTCGGCAGTTCGCAGGGTGGCTATGTTCAGAACTTTCTCGCGGTAACCCAGCCCCCGCATCTGGTCGCTCAGTACATGGTCGATACCGGGCTGAGCCTGTTTCACGAAGGCTACCGCATCGGTGGCACCACCCGGCCCAACCGCTTTCGCTCCCTCGCTCAGGTCTGCCGCAATCCCGCCGACAACGATCGACTGCTCGAACAATGGGCTCAGCACCCGCACTACGACGAATACTGGCAGGCCGAAGACTGTTCCCGCCACTTCGCCTCCATGAATGTGCCCTGCTTCACCATCGGCAGCTGGTATGACTTCATGAATCAGGGGTCAATTGCCAGTTTCCAGGGAAGGCAGCATCACGGCGGACCTGCATCCCGCGGAAAACAACAGCTGATCATCGGACCATGGCTCCACGGACGCCTCAATAAAGGCTTCAAAACCGGACAGCTGGTGTACCCCGAACATGCCGCATGGCCCGAAGTTGACCACATGCTCCGCTGGTTCGACTACTGGCTCAAAGGCGTCGACACGGGAGTGCAGCAGGAACCCGCCGTGCGCTGGTTTGTGATGGGAGCTGTCGGTGAACCCGACGCCCCCGGTAATGTCTGGCGTTCCGGCGATGATTTTCCACCACCCCATCGTATGACACCGATGTATCTGGATGCCGGCGGACGGCTGACCAGCGATCGCCCCGTTGCTGCTGATTCCAAAACGGATTTTCAGTGTGATCCGCGGAATCCCGTGCAGATTCCAGGCACAGCCTTTCCAGGTGCTGCGGACGCGCGGGCCTTCGAAGAACAACCGGAAGTGCGCACGTTCACCACTGAGGTTCTGGAACAGCCCGTCGAATGGACAGGCCGAATTCGCGCCAACCTGTTCCTCTCATCGACTGCTCGGGATGCCGATATCCTCGTCCGCGTCAGCGATGTCTATCCCGACGGACGGTCAATCCTGATCGTCGACTACCCGCTGCGGCTCCGCTACCGCGATGGCTTCGACCACGAAGTTCTGGTGCAGCCTGGCGAAGTCGTGCAGGCCGCTTTCGACGTGGGCTGGATCAGCCAGATCTTCAACCGCGGCCATCGTATTCGCGTCACGGTTTCCGGACCAGGCGCACCGCTTTACGAACCCAACCCGCAAACCGGTGGGCCACAGACCAATGACCTCCCGGCCGACGCCGTTTCGGCAAACCACAGCATCCAGCACAACCGCACCTGGGCCTCCTCAATCCTCGCCCCAGTAGTCCCCGGTTCGCCGTAGCATTGCCACACTCCCGAGCAGGCGGCAGCCCCCGGTTGCGATTCGCACCGCAGGGTGTGCGGCCCGGCCCGCGGTGTCAGCAGCATCCTGAGCGGGCGGGCGGCAGCCCCCGGTTGCGATTCGCACCCTGGTGCGTGCGCTGGATGGGGTTGGTGGTGCGTTGGCGGGACACTTTACCCGCGGGCTGCCGCCCTGCGGCTCAACGCTCTTGCCATCACGTTTGCCACACTTCTGAGCGGACGGGCGGAAGCCCCCGGTTGCGATTTCGCACCTTGGGGCGCCGCTCCGGCCCGCGGCGTCAGCATCGCGTTGCCAGGGCACTTTACCCGCGGGCTTCCGCCCTGCGGCTCAGTGCTCTGGCCACCACGTTTGCCACGCTTCTGAGCGGGCGGGCGGAAGCCCCCGGTTGCGATTCGCACCCTGGTGCGCACCCCTGCCCGCGGCGTCAGCGTGGCGTTGGCAGGGCACTTTGCCCGCGGTCCGCTGCCCAATGGCCTTAAAGTCCTCTCCATCGCCGCAAAAAGCGTGACAGGTGTGCGGGGAACGTTAATCCCCCGGTAACGGTACGTGCCCGCGCGGCCAGCGTCGCAGCGGGGCCACACCGTGAACCCGGGCAAGCGAGTTGGCGAGGTGCGGGAAGTGAGAAGTGAGAAGTGAGAAGTGCCATTGCGGTGCTGGCAGTGGAAGTTGTGTCTTGAGACTCCCCCTGAACGCCGGAGGGAATCCATGTCCGCTGAATGGCAACGGCGCTGGCAGTGCGTAACCAGAGCACTTTACCCGCGGGCTGCCGCCCTGCGGCTCATGCGCCGGGACAAGGCGAGCGGGGGATGTTAATCCCCCGGTAACGGTGCGTGTGTGCTCAGTCAGCGCCGCGGGGTGTAATCGTACGGGGGTGCTGCAAACATCCCCAGTCGCCCTGTTTCCTGCCGTTTCACCACTCCATTCCAATTCGCGTCCGCTGATTCAGCAGCCACAAACCGCATTCGCCCATTCCCGTCCCTCGCACCACCGGGACAGCGCAGCGAAAAGCGAGCTACCTGCTTGATCGGCGGAAAAATGCGGGGAGAATGACGGCATCCCGTCCGGAGATACTGCGGGAAAGCCCGTGGTTCCTGCCGGGCCTGCACAATTCCGTGCGTGCTTTGTTGTGTTTTGTCATCAATTCAATCAGTTCCTGTCATTTTCGGGCACCTTCAATCAACCACATGTCACCTTCCTGCACTTACGATTTTGACGTGGTCGTGGTCGGCGCCGGCCATGCCGGTGTGGAAGCGGCCCTGGCCGCCGCCCGCATGGGAGCGAACACTGCGTTGCTCACCATGAACTGCGACACCGTCGCGCAAATGAGCTGCAATCCGGCGATTGGCGGAGTGGCTAAGGGGCAGATTGTCCGCGAGATCGACGCTCTTGGCGGAGAAATGGGTCGGGTCATCGATGCTGCCGGCATTCACTTTCGAATGCTCAATGCCAGCAAAGGCGCGGCCATGCACAGTCCACGCGCCCAGGCTGACAAGAAGGCCTATCAGTTCGAGATGAAGCATCGGATCGAACAGCAGCCGGGCCTCACGCTCTGCCAGGAAACCGTTGAATCGCTCGAAACCCACGCTGGCAAAGTCACCGGCATTCGCGTGGCCGGCAACGCACTCTACCGCACCCGCGCTGTCATTCTGACCACCGGCACGTTTCTCAAGGCCGTGATGCACACGGGTGAACAGCAGGCCGAAGGTGGCCGCGCCGGCGACAAGGCCGCTCACGGTATGTCCGGATCACTCCGCAGCCTCGGCTTCGAACTGCGTCGATTCAAAACGGGAACGCCCGCACGGCTCAACGGACGCACCATTGATTTCTCACGCTGCGAACCTCAGCCCGGTGATCCTGATCCCGAACCCTTCTCATTTCTCACCGAACGCATCAGCCAGCCCCAGATTCACTGCTACCTCACATCCACCACTCCCGAAATTCACGACATCATCCGCGCAAATCTGCACCGCGCCCCGATGTACTCCGGGCAGATCCAGTCCACCGGCCCGCGGTACTGCCCGTCCATTGAAGACAAGGTCGTGCGCTTTGCCGAAAAACAGACACATCAGATTTTTCTGGAACCCGAAGGTCGCAACACCCAGGAAGTCTACTGCAACGGCATCTCCACCAGCCTCCCGCGCGATGTTCAGGATCAGATCATTCGCCTGATTCCGGGTTGCGAAAATGCCCACATCATGCGTTATGGCTACGCTGTCGAATACGACTTCGCACCTCCCACTCAGCTGCACCCCACTCTGGAAACACGGCTGGTTGAAGGCCTGTACTTCGCCGGCCAGATCAACGGCACCACCGGTTACGAAGAAGCGGCCGGACAGGGACTGATTGCCGGCATCAACGCAGCTCGCAGGCTCCAGGGTCGATCACCCTTTGTGCTGGATCGCAGTCAGGCCTACCTCGGAGTGCTCATCGATGACCTCGTCACCAAAGGCGTCGATGAACCCTACCGCATGTTCACCTCCCGCGCCGAATACCGACTGCTCCTGCGACACGACAACGCCGACCGTCGACTCACCCCCGTCGGTATCGAGCTGGGCATCGTCTCACCCGAACGTGCGGCACGCTTTCTCGCCTATCAGGCCGAACTTGAGCGTGGGTTCCACGCCATGAAAACACTCCGCTCCCAGGGTGCCAGCCTCGAGGAATGGATGCGCCGCATGCCGCCCTGGGAAGAACTGCTGGCCGTGTTCCCGGCGCTTGGGGAACTGCAGCTGTCCAGTGCCGCTCAGCGACAAATGCAGATCGAAGCTCAGTACGCCGGCTACGTTCGCCGTCAGGAAGCCGAAATCGCCCGACTCCAGAAAGTGGACTCCATCCGGATCCCCGAAACCTTCGATTATCGCTCCGTCACCCAGCTCCGCATGGAAGCCCGCGAAAAACTCGGCCGACACCGCCCCGCCACCGTTGGCCAGGCCAGCCGTGTCAGTGGTATTACCCCCGCCGACATCGCCGTCCTGATGTTCTCACTGAACCCCCCGCGTTAAACGGATCCCGCACCCCCATTTTTCTCTTCCGCCATGTCCAGCGGCCCCTTTTTGATCTCCTGGACCGTTCGTCTCGCGCTGCTGTGCTATGCGTTCGCAGCTGTGATCAATCTCATTCAGCCCGCCACTCGTCGCCGCACGCTGATCGTGCGGCCACTGTGGACCACCGGAGCTCTGCTGTTCATCGCACACGTTGCCGCTGCCTTTCACTATGAACACCACTGGAGCCATGCGGCGGCCGTAAACAGTACCGCCCTGCAGACAGAACAGCTTATCGGCGTCGCCTTCGGCGAAGGCCTCTGGTTCAGCTACCTGTTCGTGCTGCTCTGGACGGCCGACGTGGTCTGGTCATGGGTTCGACCCGAAGCATGGCAGACACGCCGCCCGGCAGTTACCATGGCCCTCCATGCGTGGCTGTTCTTCATTGCCTTCAATGGAGCTGTGATCTTTGAAGCCGGACCAACCCGACCCGCGGGAATCCTCGTCACGCTGCTCTTCGCTGTTCTGGCCGCCCGCCGCCTGAGACAGGCAAACAGACAGCCAATCCGATGACTGCTTCAGCAGTCCCCAGAAAGACCCCGCATGTTCGTTCACTCCGCCCTGCCTCTGCTGCCCCTGATCAGTTTCGCGCTGCTGATTGTCTCCGCACAGGACACATCCGCCGATGAACCTCAGGTGCAATCCGGTCCGGAGCCTGCTGAGATGGCAGGCTACCTGCTGGTGCCACATTCCAAAGTGCCGCCAACGTTCAATGCCGGCTTTTCGATGTATGTAACCGCCTGGCCCCTGCTGCAGCACTATCCAGGCAATCGCTTCCAAACCGGGCTCTTCGGCACCTGGATGCACGCACAGTACGACGGCCCCGATCCAAAGGACATGTATTCCGACATTGAAGGTGGACTGGGCTGGTGGCGGGACACACGTTTTGCCACTGAAACACCCAAGTTCATCATGGGCGGTGTTGCCCGCAATTTCTCTGAGTGGGCCAACGGTCCGGGCGCCGGCAAAGGACGCGACTGGCAAAAACCGCTCGGGAAATACGGCATCGCACAGCTCAGCCCATGGGTGCTCTGGCCCCCGGACGGTCTGAATCTGAAACAGGGCACCTCGGGACAACTCTTCGGTTATGGCTACCTGCCGCTGCCACTCATTCCCGCCAAACAAACGACACTGGGCGCACCGGTACCAACCGGAGATCAGTCGTGGACGCTGTTTTTGAACACTGCCAGCTTTCGCGGACCCGTCGCCTTCTTCACTCCCTGTTTCTGGTCGCGGGCCGCGATCGCAGATCCGGCTGTCAGCGGCATGTTCCTTGACACTCGCGGCTCGCAGCCCAACAAGGCCGTGCAGATGGAAACCCAGTACATCCCTGCGTGGCAGGCGAGGGATGCGGCAGGTCGACTCTATGCCCGAGTTGCTCCTACGGCCTTTCCCCGCAATCCCGACGGGACCTCCACCACCGTGCATCGCATCACCGCCTACAATCGCCAGGCACTCTGGGACGACGTGGCTGCGTGGTTCGCCGGTGGAGCTCCGGCCAGCGGGCGGATTGATCCGCAGCACTCGGCCATTCATCAGTTCACAGGGCAGGGCGGTGCGACGTGGCAAATCTACAAACCACCGGTTCCCCGCGATCAGAAGGTCCGCATTGCATGGACGGACTTTGCGCAACCGACAGCCATCGATGCGGAGACTTTCGGGTATCGCTGGGACTCGCAGTACACCCGTCCGGCCGACTCTGCTCCACAGGCCCTGACTCAGCTCCCGGAATACTATCGACTTAGCACCACCGAAAAGGGTCAGTCGCGCTGGGAACCGATCGCCGCCGGCGATGTGCCTGCCGAAACACAACTTCAGCAGGTTCGCTTCGAACGGGCTCCGCGGCCCCAAACCGAGCCTTACGTCACTCCCGAAGAACCCGACAGCTGCTGGAAGCAGCCCGGACCGGCTGCAGGTCCCTTTCAGGCCTTTCCCGGCGATGGCAGCGTGCTCACGTGGTACTGGTATCGGTTCGCCGATCAGCCCGCACTGCAGCATGCCGATCTGACTGACGAAGAACGCGAAGCTCTGCAACGCCGCGTGGAGCTCATCCATCAGAACTGGACCAAAGACCGCGAATATCTCCCGCCACCAGCCCGCGGATCGCTCGCGGAGCTCGACCCGGCACTCATCGTGACTCCGCCACCAGGCATGGAAATCGGCTATGTCCCGATCGTCACGAGGCAGGCACAGCGGGATTGATCGCTGCAGCTCTGTCAGTCTGCAACAGCCTTGCTAAACGATCTCAGCCACGACCCGAAAACCCACGAAGTAACTGCGGTGCCCGGGGCCGTAGTAGTCGCGGCTTGAGCATCTTTGGTGGATTGGTCCCAGGCCCCACGAACCACCCCGGAGGACGCGGGAGGAACCGGTTGCCGGACCTCGCGGATCGTCAGTCGGTGACTTCGCATACCAGCTCGCGTCGAAATAGTCTTCGCACCAGTCCCAGACGTTGCCGAGCATGTCCTGCAGACCGAAAGGATTGCTGCCGTAACGTCCGCCGGGCGATGAAAAGGCGCTGCCGTCGTCAAACTCAAACGGCTGCCACTTCTTCGAATCGACGCTCGGCATCGCCCCCGCGAAACTCTGGTCCTGCACGTTTGCGAAGCCCTGCAGGGTTTGAGGGGTGTTGCCGGTAAAGAATCGAGTCGTGGTGCCGGCGCGGCACGCGTATTCCCACTCCGCTTCCCGCGGCAAACGGTAACGCGTCCCATTCCCCGACTCGGTCGCAAGTTCGTTGAGCCATTTCACATAGGCCTGTGCGTCATTCCACGTGACGTTCACCACCGGATGCAGGTCCGACTGCTCGAACCCTGTATTCTTCCAGTTGAATTCCGGCTTTTGCACGCCGGTTTTCGTCTCCGGAACATAGCCCCAGCCGCCTTTGCCGACCAGCTCCGCCTCGGTGCGATATCCGGTGGAACGCACGAACGCTGCGAACTGCAGTCGCGTGATGGAACACAGGCTGAGATAAAACGGTTTGGTGATTCGCACGCGATGTTGTGGGCTCTCCGACCGGATCCATTCGCGCCAGCCATCATGGGGCAGCTGGAAGCCTGCGGATTCCAGCTGTTCAGGGGATTCATCGCTCCCCATCTGATACTCGCCCGGTGGAATCAGCCGAAACTCCTGACCGTGCCCATCCCGCCACTGCACATCACGAGTCAGGTACCGGGCCCATGCGGTTTGTGACGCCGCTGCCTCTGCTGAGGAATATGGAGCCTGCAGGATTTCCGGACGTACCGGGCGGGACGGGGTCCTGATGACGACCGCTTCTTCAGCAGCTTTTTCTGCGCTTCTGGCTGCGAGGCAGGCTTCGAGCTGGTTGACAAAGTCTGAGCAGGTGCGGAAGCGTTCCCGAGGCGTCTTTTTCAGCACTCGTTCGAAGATGTCCTGCAGATGCCCGAGCACTGCGGGGAGCTGTGGCAGCCCGGCCTGACAGACGGCAAATCCCAAAGCAATTCCGTTGCCCTGAAAGGGACGAGAGCCGGTGAGGAGTTCCCAGGCGATGATGCCAAGGGCCCACTGGTCGCAGGCCGCGGATGCCGGTCGCCCCTGCCACTGTTCGGGTGACATATAGGACGCGGTACCTGCGATCAGCGTCTCGCTGGCGTTGCTGTACCGCGTCTGGCTGTTGCGGATTTCAGCTGCCAGACCAAAGTCAATGACATGCACGTCGCCGGTTTGTGAGTCGTACATGATGTTCTCGGGCTTGACATCCCGATGCACCACTGGTCGACGGATGCTGTGAGCGTAATCGAGCGCTGAAGCGGCTGCTCGCAGGATCGGCAGCACCTGCTCCGCCGTCAGCCCCTCAGGTTGCCGCCGCAGCCACTGGCGCAGAGTCATCCCGGGGAGGTACTGCATCACCTGAAAACAGCCAATCCCGTCCTGTTCACCCATATCGAACAGCTTGCAGATATGCGGGTGAGACAGCAGCCAGACCCGGCTGTATTCACGGCGGATATCTTCGTTCGCTTCTTCGTTCAGACGCAGTTCCTTCGGGAGCAGCTTAATCACCACCTGAGCGTGATGGCCATCCACGAGTCGTCTGCTGTCGGAGGCCTTCCAGGCTTCGCCCATCCCGCCAGCCCCCAGACGCTCCAGCAGGCGATAACGCTGCTGCAGCACGGTACCGACAGTGACGTCTGAGTCGGGGTGATGGAGTTGTGTATTTTCACCGTCGTCGGACATTGCCCCACCAACCCTGATTCACAGCTCTCGACCGCAAATGCGGAACCACCGCAAAGCTTTTCCGCATCACGCCTGTGCTGCTGAAATATCTGCATCCGCGGATTCTAACCCCCCAGCTACCTGATTCCAGCCATACGGGCTGCCGCGAGCCCCGTGAGGCGCGGTTCAGCTCTCGCCCCGGACCTGTTAGCATCCGTCAATTGGCTTGCGGAGTGCCGGCACAATCGTTTTTTGCGTTTTTCAGGTTCGGCCATGCAATCGCTCACCATCCTGCAGCTGATCCCGGCGCTTGACAGCGGCGGTGCGGAGCGATGTGTGGTGGATGTCAGTCAGGCACTGGTGCGGGCCGGTCACCGCTCAATTGTGGCGTCCGCGGGTGGACGCTTTGCAGAACGGATCACGGCGGACGGTGGTGAACATTGGCGGCTGGCGACAGGCCGCAAATCACCGCTGGTGCTGAATGTCATTCCGCCGCTCCGCCGACTGCTGCTTCGCGAACAGGTGGACGTGGTGGATGTGCATTCGCGGCTGCCAGCCTGGATCCTCCGGCTGGTCCTCAGCACTCTGCGGCCGCAGCATCGTCCAGCGATGGTCACAACCGTGCATGGACTCAATTCACCGGGTGTCTACAGCCGCATGATGCTGCGGGGGGACGCGGTGGTTGCGGTTTCAGAGTCTGTCCGGCGACACCTGCGGCGGATGGCACCCGGAATTGATCAGCGGCATGTTCGAGTGATTCCGCGGGGTGTGGATGCGGCGGAATTTCCGCGCGGCTGGCAGCCGATGGCGGTCTGGCGGGATTCGTTTGAACGGCAGTTCCCGGAAGTTTGTGGCCGCCAGTTGCTCACGCTGGCCGGAAGACTGGTACGCACCAAAGGCCATGCCGACCTGCTGCGGCTGACCGCCGCGCTGCTGCGGCAGGGCCGTCGGGTGCAGGCTTTGATCGTTGGCGATACGGCCGGTCGACGCGATTATCTGACCGAGCTGCAGCGGCTGGCAGAGGTGCTGGGAATTGCCGGCCACGTGACGTTTACGGGCCATCGGAGCGATATTCGGGATATTTATGCGGCATCGGCAGTGGTGCTTACGCTGTCACACAAGCCCGAATCCTTTGGGTTGTCGGCCGCGGAAGCACTCAGTCTGGCCGTGCCTGTGGCGGGCTATGCACACGGAGGCACTGCAGAGCTGCTGGAGGTCTGCTTTCCCGAGGGGGCGGTGGAACCGGGGGACGAGGCGGGGTTGGAGGCCGTGGTTCGGCGGCTGCTGGATACGCAGACCTCGGCGGGGGTCCGGCACTCGATTCCCCGGCCATTTCCCTTCGAAAAAACAGGCATGCTTGAGCAGACTCTGGGGTTGTATGGGGAACTGGCGGCGATTCGTCGGAATGCCCCGGGAACCACTTGATTTCCGTGCCGACTGCCGGTGCATCGCCCCGCCAGCCTGCTATAATCCGCAGCTTTCCCGGTCGGAAAATACCGTCCGTCCATCAGCCATTTCCGTCGTCTTTCTGCATATCACCAGCCTATGTCCACCGAACTTGCCCGCACCTACGACGCATCCGCCGCCCAGACTCGCTGGGTACAGCACTGGCTTGACCGCGGCTACTGCAACGCGGACCCCGATCCTGCGCGTCAGCCGCACACCATCATGATTCCGCTCCCGAACGTCACGGGAGCGTTGCACATGGGGCACTGTCTTAACGGCACCATCCAGGACCTGCTCACACGCTGGCGTCGCATGCAGGGCCGCGTCGCGCTCTGGATGCCCGGCACCGATCATGCGGGCATCGCCACCCAGGCCGTGGTCGAACGCCGCATGCTGGAAGAAGAAGGCAAAACTCGCCACGACATCGGTCGTGATGCGCTCGTGCAGCGAATCTGGAAATGGAAGAACGAATACGAAGCTCGCATCCTCAACCAGCTCAAACAAATCGGCTCCAGCTGCGACTGGCGCCGCGTGCGTTTCACCCTCGACGAAGTCTGCAGCCGCGCCGTTCGTCGCACCTTCTTTCGCATGTTCTGCGACGGACTGGTCTACCGCGGCAAACGTCTTGTCAACTGGGATACCTACCTGCAGACCGCTGTCGCCGATGACGAAGTCTTCCATGAAGATGTGGCCGGACATTTCTGGACCATGAATTACCCCGTCGTCGACAGCTCCGGCAAACCCACCGGCGAACGCATCAGCTTCTCCACAACGCGCCCCGAAACAATGCTCGGGGATGCCGCCGTCTGCGTGCATCCGGCCGACGAACGCTACACCAGCCTCATCGGTCGCACCGTGATCATCCCCGTCATCGGCCGCAGCATCCCCATCATCGCTGATCCGCTCCTTGCCGACCGCAACCTCGGCACAGGTGCCGTCAAGGTCACGCCCGCCCACGATCCCAATGACTACGCCTGCGGTTTGCGCAACGGGCTCCCCATGATCAACATCCTCAACCCCGATGGCACCATCAACGAAAATGGCGGTGAATTCGCGGGGCTCGATCGCATGGAAGCCCGCAAACGCGTCGTCGCCCGCATGGAATCCCTGGGACACCTCGAAAAAGTCGAAGATCGCATCATCCCGCTGATGCACAGCGATCGCAGTAAGACCGCCATCGAACCGTTTCTCAGCGACCAGTGGTTCATTCGCATGGACAAGCTGGCTCAGGATGCCATCACCGCCGTCGAAGATGGTCGCGTACGATTCTTCCCGCAACGCTATGCCAAAACCTACATCGACTGGCTCGCCGAAAAACGCGACTGGTGCATCAGCCGTCAGCTCTGGTGGGGACACCGCATTCCCGTCTGGTCCATCCGCACCTCCAACAGCTCCGAACAACTCGCCGCACTCGCCGGCTTCGGCGCCACTCTGCGCCCCGACGGCACCATTCAGCTGGCACCCGAATACAACGGCCGCCTCGCTGCACTGCTGGCACCCGGACTGGCCGCAGGCGAAGAGCTCATCCTGTGCTGCGTGGATGCCGGTCAGGAACACATTGAACAACAGCTGGCTGCCGCCGGATTCGAACAGGACCCGGATGTGCTGGACACCTGGTTCAGCTCCGCACTCTGGCCCCACGCCACACTGGGCTGGCCCGACCGGCAGCACAACCCGCCGCTCGCCGATTCCGCTCCGGATCCCGCTGCAGCCCCCGGCGAAAATCGCGTTCTGAGCTATTTCTATCCCGGCTCAGTGCTCGTTACGTCCCGTGACATCATCACCCTCTGGGTCGCCCGCATGGTGCTCACCGGACTCTACAACATGGGTGACGTCCCGTTTCATCACGTCTACATCCACCCCAAAATCCTCGACGGCATGGGCCAAACCATGTCCAAGTCAAAGGGAAATGGCGTGGATCCGCTCGAATTGATCGAAAAATACGGCACCGATGCCGTCCGCTTCACCATCGCCTCGCTCTGCGGAGAAACCCAGGATGTGCGGCTGCCCGTAGGCTACGAATGTCCGCATTGTCAGGCTGTGACACCGCAGACAAAAGAACACCAGGAAATGAAGCCGCTCGGCGGACCCAATCCCTCAATCCGCTGCGCAAAGTGCAAAAAGTCGTTCCAGTTCCCCAGTCCGTGGTTCACGCCGGACCCCGACGCCGCAGTGGCCCGCATCGTCAGCGAACGCTTCGACTACGGCCGCAACTTCTGCAATAAACTCTGGAACGCCTGCCGCTTCGCCTTCCTCAATCTCGAAGGCTACTCCCCACAGCCCGTCACCGCAGCTGAACTCCAGGTCGAAGATCGCTGGGTACTCAGCCGCCTCGCCTCCGCCGCTCGCGAAGTCACCACGCTGCTCGACCGCTACCACTTCGATCAGGCCACAAAGGCCGTACGCGAATTCACCTGGAACGAATTCTGCGACTGGTACCTCGAAATGCTCAAACCCCGCCTGCGCAATCCCGAATCCCGCGGGACTGCCCAGCGAGTGCTCGTGTTTGTCGTGGATTCCCTGCTGCGATTGCTGCATCCCTTCGCCCCCTTCATCACCGAAGAAATCTGGCACACACTCAACGAACTCGCCCCCCTCCGCGGTCTCGACCAACCCACGCCCGCCGTCGAATCCGTCATGACAGCCGCATGGCCCCAGCTGCCGACTCAGTGGATCGATGACGCCCTCGAACGCCGCTTCGAACGCCTGCAGCAGACCATCAACGCCGTCCGTAACGTGCGTTCCGTCTACAACATCGCCCCCGGTGCACAACTCAAACTCTTCATGCGCTGCACCCCCGATGTCGCCGCGCAGCTGGAAGCCGTCACCGAGCAATTCGACTTCCTCTCCAAAACCATGCTCGAAGCCGCCGGACTCGACATCAAACGCCCCGCCGGCTCCGCCAGCTTCTCACTCGGGGATGCCGATGGCTACATCCCCCTCGAAGGTCTCATCGATCGCCAGGCCGAACTCGCCCGACAAACCAAAGAAGCCGAAAAACTCCGCGGCTTCATCCGCGGCCACGAAGCCAAACTCGCCAACCCCGGCTTCATGGCCAAAGCTCCGGAAAAAGTCGTCAACGAAATCCAGGAAACCCTCGCCGGCCTCAGAGCTCAGCTGACCAGCGTCGAACGCATGGTCGCCGAACTCAGCGAATAAATGCCACCACCCCCGGGCCCGAACACCGCCGCGGCAGCCGCCAGGCGGCGCTGCGTTTGCGGAGCTGCTGAGCGGACGGGCGGAAGCCCCCGGTTACGCCCTCGCACCCTGGTGCGCACCCCTGCCGCCCTTGAGCGGACGGGCGGAAGCCCCCGGTTACGCCTTCGCACCCTGGTGCGCACCCCTGCCCGCCCTTGAGCGGATGGGCGGAAGCCCCCGGTTACGCCTCCGCACCCTGGTGCGCACCCCTGCCGCCCTTGAGCGGATGGGCGGAAGCCCCCGGTTACGCCTTCGCACCCTGGTGCGCACC
>JBEAUF010000095.1:0-33330 GCA_041161565.1 Planctomycetota bacterium
GTGCGTCTGGCATAAGGGATTAAATAGAGAGCTCCCCTAAAACGGTCAACATTGACTCCTGAAGATCCGTGTCAGGGCAGCGGATGACGTCGGTGGTGGGTCGTTGTAACCGTTGCAGCCGGCGCGACTGGAATGACCGTCGGGGTTGGTTTTCGCAGGTTTCGCGGGAAAATTCCACTCGCGAACGCCGGTGTCTGTGGAAAAGTGCAGGCTGGGGAAAGTGCGGCGGCGGCGAATCCGGCAGATCGGGAATCCCGTTTCTTCCAGGGGTTCCGTGCTTGTTTTTCAACCCTGACCCGCTCAAAATGCCATTGGTTTGCACCAGCAATTTTTTCGGGCCACCCACCGGCCTGTTCGGTCTCTGATCCATGAGTCTTCACTGATTCACAGAACCATGTCATCCACACCGTCAATCGTGCAGTCTGCCTTCGGGCGGCATATCAGCTTCACTTTCCTGGCCGGCTGTACAGTGTCGGGCGGGGTGGTGTTGTGCGCGGCGGCGGCGGTTGGTGATTTCAGAGTGGGTATCAAAAGCGCGGCTGCGTCCAAACGGGCGTTCCTGCCACCTCGCTGATCCCCTGTTCTTCAATCACAGGAAGTGCGTCAGCGAGGTACGGTGGCAGAATCGATGCGCATTCCCCCAGGTCGGCCGGGTGGCCGTCAGTTTCCCCAATCAGGTGTGATTCGATGAAAGATCTTCGCGGCAATCAGTACCCTGCTCCCTATCGTCCTCCTTACGGGGCACCGGAAGCTGCGGGTCTCTACGATCCAAAGTTTGAGCACGAAAACTGTGGCGTAGGCTTTGTCGCTCATATTAAAGGTGTCCGCAGTCACCGGATTGTGGAAGACGCGGCCACGATTCTGCGGCACATGGACCACCGGGGCGCGTGTGGGTGCGAATCCAACACCGGCGACGGCGCGGGAATGCTCACAGCGCTCCCGCACCGTTTTCTGCAGCGTGTCGCCCTCGAGTCGCTCGGGATTACCCTCCCGGCTCCCGGCAGGTACGCAGCGGGCATTGTGTTTCTGCCTCAGGACGAGCAGCAGCGGGCGGTGTGTCGTCAGGCTGTGGAAGAGATCATCGCAGCTCAGGGTCAGGTTTGTCTCGGCTGGCGGCCACTGCCTGTTGATTTTGACGCAGCGGACATCGGTCAGTCCGCCCGCGCGTGTGCTCCGTACATGGACATGCTCTTTATTTCCGCCGCTGAAGGGCTTGATCAGGACGCTTTCGAGCGGCAGTTGTTCGTGATTCGAAAGCTCAGCAGTCATCGCCTGCGCAACAGTGATCTTTCTCAGGCACTCCTCTTCTACATCTGTTCCCTGTCCACCAAGCTGATCATCTACAAGGGGATGCTGACGTCATTCCAGGTGATGCCGTTCTTCCCGGACCTGCAGGCTGCTGATTACGAATCGCATCTGGCGATGGTGCATTCCAGATTCGCCACCAACACGTTCCCCAGCTGGGACCGTGCACAGCCGCTCCGCTTCATGGCTCACAACGGCGAAATCAACACCGTCAAAGGCAACTCCAACTGGATGTTTGCTCGTCAGGGCATGATGCAGAGTCCTCTGTTCGGCGACGATCTGCGAAAGCTCTTCCCGATCATTGAACCCCACACTTCGGACTCCGGCTGTTTCGACAACGCCCTCGAAATGCTTTATCACTCCGGCCGCAAGCTTCAGGAGGCCGTGATGATGATGGTCCCCGAAGCATGGCAGAATCATCAAACGATGCCCGAATCCAAGCGGGCGCTTTACGAATACTTTTCAGCGCTCCAGGAACCCTGGGACGGTCCGGCTTCGATCTCCTTCACGGACGGTCGCTACATCGGCGCTACGCTCGACCGCAACGGTCTGCGTCCCAGCCGTTATTACGTGACGAAGGACGATCGAGTGCTCATGGCCAGCGAAGTCGGAGTGCTCGACATCGCTCCTGAGAACGTGCTGATCAAGGGCCGTCTGCAGCCCGGCCGCATGTTCCTCGTGGATTTCGAACAGGGCCGCATCATCGACGATGAAGAGCTCAAGGGTGACGTCGCTTCCCGTCAGCCGTACGGGAAGTGGGTCTCTGAACAGCGAATCCGCCTTGAAGAGCTTCCTCGCTGCACTCCCCCGGAGCGGCTCACCGGGCAGGAGCTCACCAGCCGCATGCAGGCTTTCGGTTACACATCCGAGACCATGAGCTTCATGCTGCTGCCGCTCATCAAGGCTGACAAGGATCCCATTGGCTCGATGGGCAACGACGCGGCGCTCGCCTGCCTCAGCGACCAGCCGCGAATGCTTTACGATTACTTCCATCAGATCTTCGCGCAGGTCACCAATCCGCCGATCGATTCGATCCGCGAAGAGGTGATTATGTCGCTCGAATGTTACATCGGTCCCGAAGGCAATCTGCTCGATCCCCGCGCCGAAAGCGTGCACCGCCTGGCAATCCCGCATCCGATTCTGACCAATCACCAGATGGCCAACCTCAAGGGCATTAAATCCCGAGGCTGGAAGAGTAAGGTGATTGACATCACTTATCCTGTGGCCGAGGGCGTTGAGGGGCTCCGACCGGCTCTCGACCGTATCTGCCAGGAGGCTCGTCAGGCCATTCAGGACGGCTACAGTCTGATCGTGCTGTCGGACCGTCGGATGAGTGCCGAGCGTGTTCCGATCAGTTCGCTGATGGCCGTTGGTGCGGTGCACCATCATCTGGTGCGGCATGAGGAACGGACGCGCGTTGGTCTGCTGGTGGAATCCGGTGAAGCTCGGGAAGTCCACCATTTCTGCCTGCTCATCGGCTACGGCGCCGATGCCGTCAACCCCTACCTCGCGCTCTACGCGCTGCGTCAGGCCCGGCTCGACGGAAAACTCAGCGATGACTGGGATGACGACCGCATCGTGGCCGCCTACCGCTCCGGCGTGGCCCACGGGATGCTCAAGGTCATGGCCAAGATGGGCATCTCGACCCTGCAAAGCTACAAGGGCGCGCAGATCTTCGAGGCCCTCGGACTTTCCGACGACGTGATTAATCTCTGCTTCGCCGGGACTCCCAGCCGCATCAAGGGGGTTGGCTTTGATGTGCTGGGCCGAGAATCACTGATGCGGCATCACGTCGGGTTCCCCAGCAACCCCGACAGCATCACTCCGGAGCTCCCCAATACCGGACTCTACGCATGGCGACGTCATGGTGAAAAGCATGCCTGGAACCCGCATACGATCGGTCGCATCCAGCAGGCAGCTCGCCAGGGCGACAAGTCCGCCTACCGCGACTTTTCCAAACTCGTCAATGAAGAAACCACTCGCGCCTGCCATCTTCGCGGTCTGCTGAAGTTTCGGCCCGGCACACCGGTGCCTCTGAGTGAAGTCGAGCCGGCTGCGGAAATCGTGAAGCGGTTCTGCACCGGGGCGATGAGCTTTGGCTCGATTTCCGCCGAAAGTCATGAAACGCTCGCCATCGCCATGAACCGCATCGGCGGCAAGAGCAATACTGGTGAAGGCGGTGAACGCTACGACCGATTTGTGCCCCTCGACAACGGTGATTCCCGTCGTTCCGCCATTAAGCAGGTCGCCAGCGGTCGCTTTGGCGTCACATCGTGGTACCTTACCAACGCCGACGAGCTGCAGATCAAGATCGCGCAGGGTGCCAAGCCTGGTGAGGGTGGTGAGCTGCCAGGGCACAAGGTGGACAAAGTGATCGCGGCCACTCGGCTGTCAACTCCGGGTGTCGGTTTGATCAGCCCGCCGCCCCATCACGATATTTACTCCATCGAAGACCTTGCACAGCTCATCTTCGACCTGAAGAACGCCAACCGCCGTGCTCGGGTGAGTGTGAAGCTGGTTTCTGAGGTGGGTGTTGGCACGATTGCTTCGGGCGTGGCCAAGGGGCATGCCGACAACATCCTGATTTCGGGTTTTGAAGGCGGTACAGGCGCTTCGCCGCTGACCAGCATCAAGCATGCCGGACTCCCGTGGGAGCTCGGTCTTGCCGAGACTCACCAGACGCTCGTGCTGAACGACCTCCGCAGCCGTGTGCGTCTGCAGACCGACGGTCAGCTCAAGACTGGTCGTGACGTGGTGATTGCGACCATGCTGGGTGCGGAAGAGTACGGATTTGCAACAGCGCCGCTGATTGCTCTGGGCTGCATCATGATGCGCAAATGCCATCTCAACACCTGTCCCGTCGGCATTGCTACTCAGGACCCCGTCCTCAGAAAGAAATTCCAGGGCAAGCCTGAGCATGTGGTGAATTATCTGTTCATGGTTGCCGAGGAAACGCGGGAGATCATGGCGCAGCTGGGCTTCCGGACCATTAATGAGATGGTTGGTCGCGTCGACATGCTGGAGCTGGACAGCGCGGTAGCCCACTGGAAGGCCTCCACGCTGGATCTCAGCCCGATCCTCACCGTAGCTCGCAAGCCGCACGCGAATGTGCAGACGTACTGCACAATCGACCAGAATCACGCCCTGGATGCGGTCCGCGACATGGAACTGCTCGAGAAGTGCACTCCAGCGCTCGAACATCGCCGGCACGTGCGGATTGATACCACAATCAAAAACACGGACCGCGCCTTCGGCACAATCCTCAGCAATGAAGTCAGCCGTGCGGCGGGTGCTGATGGGTTGCCGTCAGACACCATCCACATCTTCGCGAAGGGCTCTGCCGGTCAGAGCGTTGGTGCGTGGCTGGCGCATGGTGTCACGATCGAGATCGAGGGTGATGCCAACGACTATGTCGGCAAGGGACTCTCCGGTGGTCGGCTGATCATTTATCCGCCGAAGGAAGCCGGCTTTATTCCGGAACGCAACATTCTGATCGGCAACGTGGCGCTCTACGGTGCGACATCGGGCGAGGCTTATTTCCGCGGGATAGCAGCGGAGCGCTTCTGCGTGCGGAATTCCGGAGCGACGGCGGTGATTGAAGGGGTCGGCGACCATGGTCTGGAGTATATGACTGGTGGCCGAGCGGTGATTCTGGGGCCGACTGGCCGCAACTTTGCGGCTGGAATGTCCGGCGGCGTGGCGTGGGTCTGGGACCCGAACGACGCATTCCTGGTCAACTGCAACCTTGAGATGGTGGAGCTCGAAAAGGTAACCGATCCTGCCGACGAGCAGGAGCTGCGGACGCTCATCGAGAACCACTTCCGTTACACCGGATCCACGGTCGCTCGCCGCATCCTCGATCGCTGGGAAACTTCGGTGGCTCAGTTCCACAGGGTGATGCCTGTGGACTACAAGCGGGCGCTGAAGGAGTTGGCTGCGGCTGCTCGTCCGGCTGAAAGCAGCAGGTGAGCGCAGAGCTTCAGCCCTCAGGAGATCCTGCGAAACTGTTCATCGAGCTTTGCGGCTGAGATGCTGATGGCGGTACCAAGTTTCTGCGCGAAGAGCTGGACGCGGAATTCTTCAAGCATCCAGCGGAAGTGGAGCAGCATGGGATCGATGCGGCGTTGTTGCCGGTGTTCCTGTGTTTTGCGTTCGAATCTTTCAAGCCACGGCTGAATTTCGGCCGTGGCGGAAAGTTCGTTGCGGAGTCCACCGGAGGCGAGTCGGGTGAGTCGTTGGCGAATGGCGGCCAGATACCTTGGGTACTGGATCAGCCATGGCCATGGAGTGTCGATCAGAAAGGTTGGGTGGATGAGGGCCTGCAGTTGGCGCTGCATATCGGCGAGGAGTGCATCCCATCCGGCACCGCGAGTTTGTTCAAGTTGTCTGCGGGTATCGAGCTGCTGCTGGAAGAGTCCCGGCAGGAACTGGGTGAATTCCTGAGCGACGAGGGCGAGGCGTTGTCGGCCGAGTTCGAGAGTTTTGTCGAACGCAGCTCGGGAGCGGGGCAGGGGGGCGTCATGGAGGAAGCTGCGATCAGCCATCAGCAGCGACAGATGCTGCGGGAAGTCAATACCTTTGATGGTGGCGGCCTGCATGCGCATGGTGTTGGCGTTTGGCAGATTGCCGACGTGGGTGAGCAGGCGTTTTTTTTCCAGCAGGTGAATGAGTCTGCGGAGTCCGCGTCGGAGGCTGAGTGCAGCTTCGTCGGCGGTCTGGCAGAGTGTGAGTGCAACGGAGTCGGTGTCATCTCGGAGAGCGGGGAAGGATCGCAGGGGGATTCCGGCGCGGACGATTGAGATGTGTTCGGGGATTTCACCGAAGTCCCAGTTTTTAAAGCCAGTCCGCATCCACTGGGCTTCTTCCGGCGCCGGCCCATGAGCGGCAGCGCGGTCATCGGCGGCGAGTGCAGCGGAGCGGGCGCGTTGGGCGAGTGCGGTGCGCAGCTGCGGGAGTTCTCGTCCTTCCAGAATGCGGCGACCGGAAGGATCGAGAATGCGGACATTGAAGCGGAGGTGATCGGGAATTGCGGTGCGGTCAAATTCCCGCGGGTCAATTCTTTCACCGCAGAGGTGTGTAAGTTTTTGGGCGAGGCTGACGAGGAAGTCGCCTTTGCCGAAATCCAGTGCAGTGGCAGCCTGACGGGCGGATTCCGGAGCTGGCACGAAGAAGCGGCGGAGTGTTTTGGGGAGTGAGCGGAGGGTGGCGAGGACTTTTTGTTCGAGCAGTCCTGGGACGAGCCAGTCCAGTTGTGATTCGCTGAGTTGTCCGAGGGCTTCTTCGGGGACGGAGACTGTGACGCCATCAGCGTCCTGTCCGGGGTCGAGCTGGTAGGTGAGTGGCAGATTGAGGCTGCCGACCTGCAGGCGTTCGGGAAACAGGTCGGCGTGTTGTTGTCGCTGTGATTCGTTGGCGAACTGGTTGATATCGAACTGCAGCAGCTGGGGGACGCGCGTGTGGGTGCGCTGGTACCAGCGGCGGAGTCGATCACGATCGACGCATTCGCCGGGAATGCGGGAGTCGTAGAATTCGAAGAGGACATCATCTCCGGGCAGCAGATGGTGTGAGCGGGTGCGGGCCTGGAGTTCCTTCAGTTGTCGGAGGACTTCGCGGTTGTGTTTGAGGAAGGGGAATTCGTGGCTCCAGCCGCGTCGTGGAGCGGGTCGTCCTGGTGCCGCCTGGCGGCCGGGGCGAACTCGCCAGGCACCACGATTCAGAGCGTCTTCTTCATCTTCGTAACCGTGATCGGGATCTTCACCGTCGTCTGAGAGTTTCCCGAAGAGCAGTCCCCATTCGACGAGTCCGTGTTGAACGAGCATATCACGGGATTTCGCCGGATCGACTCCGGCGAGCGAGATTTTGCGGCGAGGGACGATGGGTAGTCCCCAGAGCGAGACTTTTTCGAAGATCATGGCATTGCCGGATTCTTCGTCCCAGTGGGGTTCGAAGTATTCGCGGGAGACGAGGTGATCAGCGAGGGGTTCGATCCATTCGGGCTGGATTCTGGCGGCGGTGCGAGCGAAGCGGCGGCTGGTTTCGACAAGTTCACCGGCGACGAACCATTTGGCGCCTTTTGCGGCGAGAGCTGAGCCTGGCCAGAGGGCGATTTTTCCGCCACCAGCGCTTTGGAAGTCACCTTCGGGAGTTTGGCAGCCGATGTTGGCAAGGAGTCCTGTGAGGAGGGCACGGTGTGTGGCGGCGAAGTCGTTATGTCGTGGTTCTGCGGGTGCAGGGGCGTGGCCCTGCGGCTGTGCGGATTTTCCGGAGCGAGCCTGTTTGGGTGGTGGTTGAGGAATCCGGTTGGCTGCTGCGTTTGAGGGTGGTGTTGGTGGAGTTGGTGGAGTTGTGGATTGTTTGGCTGTTTTGTGATGGGCTGAGAGATTTTTTGCGGCTTTGGCCACGGCCGGGTCATCGCTGTCTTCGAGGAGTTCTCGGAGTTGGGCGTGGACATCGACCCATTCGCGCATTCGCATCCATGACAGGAAGTTCTGGCGGCACCATTTTTTTACCTGGCTGCCGGAGAGAGTTCGTTGTTTTTCATGCCATGCATCCCAGAGGTTGAGGATGGTGAGGAAGTCGGAGTCGCGGTTCACGAATTTGGCATGGGCTTCATCAGCGGCCTGTTGTTTGTCGACGGGTCGTTCGCGGGGGTCCTGTGTTTCGAGGAAGGCGGCGATGGCGAGTACTTCGGGGAGGGCGTGTTCTTCGACGGCTGCGAGGATCATGCGGCTGATTCGCGGGTCGACGGGAAGTCTGGCCATGCGGCGGCCGAGTTCCGTGAGTTCTCCGGGTTTGGGCTGGGCTGGTCCGCGGTTGGTGGAGGGGGATTCGTCGGGTTCGGTGCTGGCTGTGAGTGTTTCAGGACTGGTCTCACTGGCGGGGGCGGTGGGAGCAGTGCTGGCGGGGAAGTTTCGGAGTTCGGGGAATCGTTTGTTTTCCGGAGCGGTTTTTTGCTCGAGGAACGTGGGAATTCGTGTGGCGTTTTTTTCCATGACGATGGCGCCGAGTTCTTCGAGGGTGCGATAACCTTCGCGGACGGCGGCGGCCCTGGGCGGATCGAGGAAGGGGAAGTCGTCGAGTCGTCCGAGTCTGAGGCTGAGTGTGCGCAGAATGACGGCGGCGAGATTGGTGCGCTGGATTTCGGGAGCGGTGAAGGCTTCGCGCTGATTGAAGTCTTCTTCGCTGTAAAGCCGGAAGCAGATGCCCGGACCGACGCGGCCGCAGCGTCCGGATCTTTGTCGGGCGGAAGCCTGGGAAATGGGTTCAATGGGCAGTCGCTGCATGCGGGAGCGGGCGGAGTAGCGGCTGATGCGCGCGGTACCGGTGTCAATGACGAAGCGGATGCCGGGTACTGTGAGCGATGATTCGGCGACGTTGGTGGCGAGTACGATGCGGCGATGGGGCCAGGTGGAAAACACCCGCGTCTGCTCTTCCATCGACAACCGGCCAAAGAGTGGCACGATTTCGGTGGGATACTGGGGAGTGTCGCCGGGAAACTGGCGGCCGCCGAGTCGTTTGGCGGCTTCACGGATATCTCTTTCGGTGGGCAGGAATACAAGGATGTGTCCGTTGTCGATATTGGCCGCTTCGTGGACGGCGTCGGCGACACCATCCAGCCAGTCGCGGGGTTCGGCTGCGTCATCGGAGTCGGCGTCTTCATCACCGAGGGGGCGCCAGCGAATCTCTACGGGCCATGTGCGGCCTGCGATATGCAGCACAGGCGCGGGGCGACCACCGGCGGCAAAGTGTTCAGCGAAACGCGCCGCATCGATGGTGGCGGAGGTAATGATGAGTTTCAGGTCACGGCGTTTGGGGAGCAGTCGCCGGAGGTAGCCGAGCAGGAAATCGATATTGAGCGACCGTTCGTGGGCCTCGTCCACGATGATCGTGTCGTATTGATTGAGCCACGGGTCACTCTGGGTTTCGGCGAGCAGGATGCCATCGGTCATCAGCCGAATGCGGGTGTTGGGGCCGCTGCTGTCGGTAAAGCGAATGCGAAAGCCAACTTCCTGGCCGAGTCGTGCGTGGAGTTCTTCGGCGACGCGGGCGGCGACGGATCTGGCTGCGATTCTGCGGGGTTGTGTGTGGCCGATGATACCGCTGATACCCCGGCCCATTTCGGTGAGGATTTTCGGAAGCTGGGTGGACTTTCCGGAACCGGTCTCACCGCACAGCACAATTACCTGATTTCTCTGAATGACGTCCGCGACTTCCTGCCGACGGGCCGCGACGGGCAGTTCGGGGTCCCATTCGAGCCGAGGTTGCCATGCGGCGCGGCGCTGACGGCGTTCGAGGGATTTTCGGAGGAGTTCATCGAAGCGTGAGCGGAGTCGGTCGTGTGGCCGGCCCGATCGTTCTGCCTCCCGCACAGCCCGCAACAGACGCCGCAGACTGTGCTGATCCTCGCACATGGCCAGGCCAATCGAAGCCTCGGGCTGATTTTGTTCCGCCATGTTCTGACTATTCAGTTCCGCTGGGGCCGCTGGGGTGGAGAAGACAGCGGCAATTGTAGGCGGGCCTGGCCGGAATGTCAGGCCCGCCGTTTGCGGGGGAGTGCGACTTTATCAGCGACAGCGGCGACCGTGGGAATGCCAGCCACCGTAGGACGGTACGCTGTAAAAGCCCGGGCCGTAGACGGGCACGGAGTAGACCGGGTAGGGCGCGTAGAAGCCGGGGTGACCATGGTAGTGGCTTTGACCACGTCCATAGCGGTAATCATGATCCCGGAATCCGCGGCTGGAACCGCGGCCCCAGGAGGCACTGAACCGGTCACGCCCGTCGCCATAGCTGATCGAGAAGCCCACACCGGAGCGGCTCAGGCCTCGATGCCAGTCGTCCGCTCGGGTTTCAGCTGCACTCAGGGCAACCATTCCCATCAACACCGCACTCAGCAGAAATGTCCTCATGTGTCTGTTCCTTCCTGAAGTTGCACCGGGATGGACAATTGGACCGCCCGGCACGCCGTGGCTGGGGATTCGGCAGGCGGCTGTTGCTGCTGAATGGCTTCGTGATCGACAGAACACCACCAGCTTTGGTTCTCAGCTCACACCGGACGGTCCTGATCGACCAGCGTCCTGTTGACGCTGGTTGAACCATGCCTGAATAGCTGGACAAATGCCGTGCCGCGGCTGCAGAAAAATTTGCGTAATTGATCATAAGGTCATTGCTGGTATGGGTTTGCGTTTTTCCTGGCGTTTTGCGGGGACAGGCACTGGCGGAATGGCGGGGGCGGAAAGTGTGTTCGATTTGATGTCGCGCTGTGTTCGTTTTGATATGGGGCGGGGCGGGAGTTCAATGGCCCTGGCTTTTCTGGTATGCGGGGCGTTTTTTGCGGCCAGATGGGGCCGAAGGATGTCAACGGCAGGCTGACTCGAACTCCTTCAATCCTGCCGCACTTTACACCGTTGCGTCCTGCGAGGGCGAAACGAGGGCCGCACCGTGAACGTGGGAGAGCGAGTTGGCGAGGGGCTGGAAGTGAGCAGTGAGCAGTGAGCAGTGAGAAGTGAGAAGTGAGCAGTGAGAAGTTCCTACGCGGTGTCTGGCAGTGGGGGTTGTGTTTGGGATTTTTCGGCCCACTGGCATTGGCTTTCTCTCAATCGCCGCAAAAAAGTGGGAAAGGCGAGCGGGGTATGTCAATCCCTCGGTCACGGTCCGTAACCGCGCGGGCAGCGGCGCAGCAGGAGCAGACCAGTGTCTTACCAGCCGATTGACATCGACCGCACGCCTTGCATGATGGGGTCGAGGCGTTTCAACGGAGAGCGAGTCCTCCCGAGCATGCGAAACACCAGAAGGCCAATGCCATTGGGTGGAAGCCCCCGGTTACGCCCTCGCACCCTGGTGCGCACCCCCTGCCTGTGGCGTGAGCAGTGCGTTGGCAGGACACTTTACCCGCGGGCTGCCGCCCTGCGGCTCAGTGCGTGGTGCCACCGCGATCAGGGGGGCGGGAGATGTCGATCTCGTGTAACGGTGCGCGTTTGCGTGGCCAGCTTTGCAGCAGGAGCGGACGAGGGCCGCACTGTGAACGTGGGCGAGCGAGTTGGCGAGGTGCTGGAGGTGAGAAGTGAGAAATCAGAAGTGAGAAGTTTCGTCGCGGTGTCTGGCCGTGGGGGGTGTGTTTGGGATTTTTCGGTGAACGCCGGGGGGGAATTCGTGTTCGGCTGAATTGTCTGGGTGTTGGTGGCGCGTAGCTGGGGTTCTTTACCCGCGGGCTGCCGCCCTGCGGCTCAGTGCGTGTTTCACCGCGATCAGGGGGGCGGGGGATGTCGATCTCGGTTAACGGTATGCGTTCGCGTGGCCAACGCGGTTGCCTGCGTGCACGAGGGTGCGAAACCCGGGCGGGGGCTTTTGCCCGTCTTCTCAGGAGTTGGGCGACGCGAGGACGAACGTGGTGAGCCGCCGGGCGGTCAGTGGCTGGGGCGTTCCGGTCGAACTAGTCTTCCGGCACTCCGAAGTCTTCGTCCCAGTCCACGGGGCCGACATCGACGAAGGTGTTGCAGTGTGGGCAGTCCTGAATCGTGCCGCGGAGAGAGGCATTCCAGGAGGAGGCATGACCACAGGATCCGCAGATGACTTCCAGTTCTTCGCTGATTTCAGGTCGTTGGTTTCTGTTTCGCTGTTTGGCTTCAAATTCGCGGATCAGTTCTGCTGCTCGTTCAAGGTCAGATTCATCCACCCAGACATCGGGTCTGTGGAATTGTGTCAGGGTTCCGAAGGCAAACAGCGGAACTCCGGACTGGTCGTCAGCGGCGAGTGCGTTGATACCGCTGGAGATCAGTATTTCGGCGATGAGGTGAGCTTCGAGGTTGGAGGCGGCGGTGTAGGCGATCACGGGTTTCCTGAAGTTCATCGACTGGCTCCCTGATGATTTGGTTGGTGATGTGATGCAGTTATCGATGATTGAGTTCGAAATTTCCGATGCTCGTATTCGCGGCGGATGTTGATTTTGGGTCTCTGTGGCCGCTTGTCTCTGTGGCACTCGGAGTTTTCGGTGAAAATTCATCGGAAATCTCCGGAATTCCGAAGCACAACGGCGTACAGGTGGAGAAGATGGGGTTGAGGTTGGATTGCAGAGTGTGGTCGCTGGCCGCCCTTTCCCTGAACGTGCTGTCCGGTTAGATTTGCCTCATGCGTCATGTCAGTTTGCTCATGCTGCCTGTCTGGGGTGTTCTGGCTTTGCTGGGGCATTCGGGCACCCATGCGCTGGCGGACTGGCTTGGCGTCTGCTGTCATGTGGACACGGGTGCTGCTGAACCTGGTCGGCCCGATTCACAGCATCACTGTCGGCACTGCAGTCATGCTGCGGATGCTGCTGCACCGCAGGTTCCCGATTCGGCGGTGCCGGGTTCACACGACGCTGAAAACTGTCGCCTTTGCGAATGGTTTTTCGGCTGGCACGCTCAGGTGCCAACCATCTGTCAGCTGCTTCCTGCCGAGTGTCTGGTGTGGGTGCAGGAGTTTGCAGGTGCGGGTCGAACTGAAATTGAGTCGGTGCCGGCTGTCTCCCGCGGTCCGCCTTTGGCGTGAGTCGGTTGAGTTTCATGCAGGCTGTTTGAGTTGACCGTCAAGTCGGCTGTTGTGCTGGCTGCTGGAACGTGTTGACGTGCAGAGTGGTCTCGCCGCGGGTCATGCACCCACAGTGCGGGGTTCAGATTCCGCTGAGAGCCTGTGTGGGTTGGCTTCCATGTTTGCGGATGCGGCTGGAGCCAGCGTGGGTGCGGTGATTGGCTGCTGCAGCGATGTCTGCGGTGAGCTTCGTAATTCCCATCAGGACCGCTGAGAACGGAGCAGCCGGCGAGTGCGGGCTTCGTGAAGGAAGTGGGCGTGTATGTCTGACAGTTTATCGAGTGAGATTCCCGTTTCCGTCGGCGGTCGTGTTGCCAGTGCGGCTGGCCAGCTGGATTGTCTGCTGCGTGCGGATTTCTGTCCTTCGCTGAACCGCTGGGTTTACTGGATGAAAGACCCCTGCTGGAGTGTGGTGCTGGCGACGGGACTATCGCTGGCGGTTGGTTTGTTTGTGAATCCCGTGGTTCTGCTGCTTACGGCGGTTCTGGTGCTGCTGGGGGGGCTGGCTGCGGTTCTGCCATGGCTTACGGTGCGGGGTCTGGACTGTGAGGTGAGTGTGGATCAGAGCCGTGGTCGGGTGGGTGAGTCGCTGGGGGTGCGGCTGCGGATTCACAATCGCCGTTTCTGGCCTGCATGGGGCGTGTCATTAAGCGGTGGTTTCCCGTCAAATCGTGAGGATTTTGCGGCGGACGTGACAGCGCCTTCCGCCGGGGTCGCTCTGGCGCGTATCCCGGGGCGGTCCGAAGTCGAATATGTGTGGCGTATGACACCGGTGTCACATGGTAGTTATCCATTGTCGATACCGCGTCTGGAGACGGCATTCCCGTTCGGAATTTTTCGTGCTGGTCGAGCTGTGCGGGTGGCGGGTCGCGCGATTGTCTGGCCGGCAACAATTCCTCTGACCGGCCTTCCGGATGCTCCTGCTGAGTCAGGCCGTGAGGAAGTGATGTCGGACCGCACAGCCGGAGAAACCGGTGAGCTGCTGGGAACGCGCCTGTTCCGAGCGGGTGATTCGCTGCGTCGAGTTCACTGGGTTCAGACTGCCCGTCTGCAGCAGCTTGTGGTGAGCGAGCGGCAGTCGGCGGCAGGGAGTGCTGTGCAGGTGTCCGTGGATACTGCCGCGGAGTCTTATCCTGGGGAGCCGTTGGGGAGGCTGTGTCGGGGTGGTACGTGGGAGCTGGTGATTCGGACGGCGGCCAGCGTTTGTGAGTCGCTGCATCAGCAGCATGGGCGAGTGGAACTGTTGCTGGGTGGTCGGCGATATGAAGCGGGTGAATCGGGGCTGGCCTTTCGGCAGCTGATGGATGCTCTTTCGACGGTCGAACCTGTTTCCCTGCACGCTGCGGCTGACGGGCAGCGATTGGGTTTGCGAGTCGGGGGTGCAGTGATTCGGATCAGTACTCCGGCGGGATTTTCGCGGGGCGACGGTATTCACGGGGTTGTCGGTTACCACGATCGCTGCATCTGCGTGTCAGCGGATAACCGGTCTGCCGACCATGCTGTGTCAGGCAACTGGAAGCACATCCGAGGCACTGCGCACCTGGAGGAGCGTCTGCCGAGGCTCTGGAAGGAGCTTTGCCATGTCCGCTGAGATCCCGCTTAGGGGCCGTGTTCGGTCAACGTCTCGTCCACTGCTGGGAAATTCGGCAGTGGCAGTGGGCGGTGTTTCAAGGCCTGCGGCAGTTGAGACGCAGGAGCGTGGTGTGCATGCCCTGACAGTGGTTCTCGCGCTGCTGGCCAATCTGGTCTTTCTGACCACGGAGGCTGACGGTCAGCGGTCGAATGCGTCACTCTGCCTGCAGGCGACGCTGGAATCTTTGCTGGTGTTGATGGCGGTGATCGTGGTGCAGCGTGGTCGCGGCTGGTTTGCAGCGCATCCGCTGCAGCTGCCATTGGCGCTGATTGTGCTGGTTGGAAGTCTGCTGTGGGAACCGCTGCAGCGGCTGGTATTTGAAACCGGCCGGCCGTTTGAGCTGCTGGTGATGCACAGCCAGAAGAACCTGATGCTCGCGCTGGCCGTGCTTGGGCTGACGGCCGGTTTTCGACGTTTGAGTGTTTTTATCGGAGTGGCGATCTGCATTTTCTGTTGTGCTCTGGCTCGTGAAACACGCGTGCTCTGGCTGGCTGCTGCCTATGGAATGCTGTCGATCAGCTGGCTGATGGCGAGTTACTGGAGTGGTCTGCAGGGGCGGATGTTGCCTGGTCAGCGTACGCGGCTGCCTCGTCGCTGGCTGCTTGCGGCTCCGATTCTGGGTTTGCTGACGGCAGCGGGTTCAGCGGGTGGTGGCCATCAGGTGATCTCGGCGGTGCGTGGTTTTTTGCCGGGTTCGGGAGGTGACGGGGAGTACGACGAGTTTGCTCGTGGCGGAGTCAATGACGGCGATGCTCTGGTGGCTGGAAAGGACGACATTCGCAGCTTCGGTCCGCTCGAAGATGCGCCGTTTGCTGATTCCGACAAGCCCTCGCTGTACGATGTGGTGAACGATCGATTTGATGAACCTGTGAGAAGGAATCGGACATTTCAACCGGCTGTGGCGCTGCCTCCGGAGCTGATGGCTGAGGTCCGGCAGCGGCTTAGCGAGGTCAGGCAGGCGGGGCGTGAGTTTTCGCTGGTGCGGCGGAAGCGGACTCAGGAACGCAGGCGTGCACGAGCAGTTTCCGGTGCCGCCATGTTTTACGTGGCTGGTCGTACACCGCTGCATCTGCGAACGGAAGTTTACGACATATTTGACGGCATTAACTGGTACCCTGAAGGCAGTCCGTCAGACGCGATCCCGTTGCAGCTTGTGCATGTCGCTGGCAAGCCATGGCTGAAGCTGCCCCACGGTCCTCGCGGACTGGAACTCTTTACCCACACCGATCAGCACGTGCTGCGACCGGTGAATCTCAGATCGCCCGTGATTCCGGGACCGCTGGATTTGCGTCAGCTGCACATTGACAGGGTCGAGCGTCCGGACATGTTTGCCTGGCACGCGCCGGGGGTGGTGCGGATGACGGGCGAGACGTTGCCGGACCTGGTACCGATTCGGCTGCTGTCTGAGGTGCTGGATCCTGAGCGATTGCGGGAGAGCAGTGGGCTGCTGTTTGCCAGCGGTCGTGAGGTGCTGGAGCAGTCGCTCCCGGAAGATCCTCAAATGAATCACATTCGCCAGCTGGCACTGGAATGGACCTCTGGGCTGCCGCGGGGTATGCAGCAGGTTGACGTGATTTGTCACAGGCTGAGGACGGAATTTCAGTGTGTTTCGAACACTTCGGCGACGGAGCCCTCGGAAAAACCGCTGACGGATTTTCTTTCCGATCGTCGGGGGCCCGAGTATTTGTTTGCCTCGTCTGCGGCATTGATGCTGCGAAGTCTCGGATATTCCACGCGGCTTGTTTCCGGCTTTTATGTGAGACCGGAGCGTTACGAGCCTCGTCGGCGGCAGACTCCGGTGCTGGGAGAAGACGCACATTTCTGGTGTGAACTGCTGGCAGGACCTGGCACATGGATTACTGTGGAATCTTCACCGGGTTACGAAGTTCTTCTGCCGCCGCCGGGATTGCTGGAGCGGCTGTATTCATCGCTTACGGGTCTGCTGCAGCTGGCACGGCAGCACTGGTTTTTATCCGGCAGTATGTTTGCGGTGCTGGCGGTCTGCATTTATCAGCGGCTCTTCCTGCGGGACGCTTTGCAGACTCTGATCTGGCAGTTGTTTCCAGCGGCAGCGGAACGTGGTCGTGTGCAGCAGACGGTGCGTCTGATGGAGCGTCGTTTGGCGCTGGTGGGTTTGCGTCGTCCGGCGCATCTGACTTTGCGGCGCTGGCTTGCGGGACTCCCGCTGCAGCAGCCGGTTGCCGTAAAAACGCTGGCAGAGCTGGCGGATGCGGCGGCATTTGGTGAGTTTGGCGGTGAGTCGACGGTGCGGTCTGATGTTTGGCGGGTCTGCAATCAGCTTCAGCAGCAATTGAATCTTCAGTGCTGCAGGGTGGCGGCGGAGCGCCGCAGGGCGTCGATGGCTGGGGTGGTGCATGACGGTGCAGCCGCCGGATTTGTTCCGTCGGTTTCGACATTTCCCCTGGGAACACTTTCTTCCGGTTGAAGGATACTCATGCGTTTAATGCAGGAAACCGTACTCGCGAATACCGCAGATTCGGCGGTCCTGGATCAGCTGCGAACTCGGCTGAATACTGCTTTGCGGGGCAAGCCGGACGTGGTCGAACTTGTTATCCTGGGATTGCTGGCCAATGGTCATCTGCTCCTGGAAGACAAACCCGGGCTCGGCAAGACGACCCTGGCAAGGGCTCTGGCGGCTGCCGTTGGCGGGCGTCTTGCGCGTTGCCAGTGCACGCCTGATCTGCTCCCGGCTGATATTACCGGTTTCAGTCTGTTCAATCAGAAGACCCAGGAATTCGAATTCCGTGAGGGGCCGGTATTTGCGGAGGTGCTGCTGGCGGACGAGATCAATCGCGCTACTCCGAGGACCCAGAGCGCGCTGCTGGAGGCGATGGCGGAGCGGCAGGTTACCGTGGACGCCCGGCGTTATCTGCTGAGTCCGCAGTTTCTGGTGATTGCCACGCAGAATCCGGTTGACCAGCATGGCACATGGCCGCTTCCCGAAGCGCAGCTGGATCGCTTTTCGATGAAGCTGAGCATCGGCTATCCGGCGCCGGAGGACGAGTCGCAGATGCTGCTGCTGGCCACTCGGCAGCAGCTCGGCACGGTGCCTGACACACCGTTGTTCAGTCCAGGGCAATTGGCGGCGGTGCAGGCGGCGGTTGCCGGTGTTTCGGCGAGTGAAGCGGTTCGGGACTACATGGTGCGGCTTGCCGGCACAACGCGCCGCCATGCCTCAGTACCGCTGGGCCTGAGTCCTCGCGGGCTGCTGACATGGCTGCGAGTCTCTCAGGCGCGGGCGTGGGTTCAGGGACGCAGCTTTGTGTCGCCGGATGATGTGCAGGACACCGCCCTGCCGGTGCTGAACGTCCGGCTTGGGCTGTCGATGCAGGAATGTGTGGGAGTGGTGGAGGAGATTCTGAGTCAAACGCCGGTTCCGGAGTACACAGGATGAACAACGCAGTTTGCATTTCGAGGTGGTCCGGTGTTCAGCGACGCTGCCAGCTGCTGATGCTGGCTGGTCTGCTGTGTCTGCTGAGCGGTTGCGGTCCGGGTGAGGATGATCGGGGCGAAGCGGCGGTGGCCGGGAAAGCTGAGCATGGTCATGAACACGGGCATGAGCATCACCATCATCGACCTGCTCACAAGCCGGACAATTTTCGGGAGCTGGCGGGGGAACTGCGGCGGAGGCTGAGCCCGGGCGCGGCGGGTGTGGCGAGGCCGAGCCGTCGTCGGCTGCAGCAGTTGCGGGAAATCGTCGGGTGGATTCCGGAGCTGGCGGCGGACAGTGACCTGCGGCGGGTGGGCTTTGAGCAGGCGGTGGCGCAGCAGGCAAATCTGCAGCGAGTGCTGGATGGTATTGCTGCGGGCAAGTCGGCTGAGATGGCGGAATGGAACGCGGCGGTGGACCGGCTGCAGGAGCTGGCGGATTCGCTGGAGGCGGGGTTTAAGCAGCATCAGGGGGGGGCACAGTGATGGCAGTGGAGATGGCAGCAGGTTTTGCGTTTCGATTCCTGATCAGTCTGGTCGAAGCCGCGCCGTTTTTGCTGGCGGGGTTAATCACGGCTGCGGTGTTGAGGCGATTTTTCGGAGTGGCGGGTACGCGGCGGTTATTTGGTGAGGGCACCCGCTGGGGACTGCTCAGAGCGTGGCTGATTGGGATGCTGTTGCCGGTTTGTTCGCTTGGGGTGATACCGGTGATTCGGGAATTGCGTCGTGCGGGGGTTCGTGGAGGAACGATTCTGGCATTTGCCGTCAGTGGCCCGCTGTTCAATCCTTTGTCGCTGCTGTACGGGCTGACGTTGTCTGAGCCGGTGGCGATTATTTCGTTTGCACTGAGTTCGCTGGTGATTGTGACTGCTGCCGGGGTGGTCTGGGACTGGTTTTTTCCGGACGCTGCCGGGACGGTTGCGGAAGAGGAGGTGTTTGGCATCGGATCCCGGCGGATGCTGGCCGTGGCGGCCGCGGCTGCTCGCGAATCCTGCGGAGCCTCGCTTGTGTGGGTGATGGTTGGTCTGGGAGGTGTTGGTCTGGCGGGCGCATTTTTGCCACCAAACAGCTTGCAGCACACATTCAACCACGACAACCCGTGGGCGCCGTGGCTGATGACTGTGCTGGCAATTCCTGTGTACGCGACTCCGATGCTGGCGATGACGCAGCTGGGGATGATGTTTCAGCATGCAAATTCGCCGGGTGCTGCATTTGTGCTGTTAATTCTGGGGGCAGGTGTGAACCTTGGCCTGATCGGCTGGACGGTGTTCGAGTACGGCATGCGGCGGGCTGTTGTCTGGCTGTTGCTGATCAGCGGCATCGCCCTGGGTCTGGCCGTGGCTCTTGATGAACCGCTGTTTCCGAGGGATATCGAGCCATCAGACCATACGCATGCGTTCGACATCTACTGCCGACCATTTGATTCGGTGCCTGACGTGGGTGCTGCCTTTCAGCAGCGGCTGGAGCGGGATGTGTCACCGTGGCAGTGGCGGCCACTGATTGTTCTTGGTGTGTTTTCCTGTACGGGCCTGGGACTCAGGCTGGCTGACCGCCGTGAGCGGCTGGAGGTTTGGCTTCGCCAGTCGCGAAGTGTCTCCACTCCTGGGCGTTTCGATTTCGTGATTCCCGGTCCGGTACTGGGTGCAATAGCGCTGGCCGGACTGATTGTGCTGAGCATTTCCGGGTGTTACGCGTGGTATCCGGCGCCTGCCGATTGTCTGGTGGCAATGGCAGACTCGCGGATTGGAGCACTCAGCGCAGCATTGGCACTGGATCACGACGAAACAAAGTACTGGTCTGAACGCTACGACGACTGGACGAGGAAGATGGAAGTGGGGGCATGGCTGCGGCACGGATCGCTCAGTCAGTATCACCGCTGGAAGACCCGCGTGGTGCGCGAGCAGCTGGAGGTGCTTGAGCATGAGGTGGAGGCCGGGGACCGCGAGGTGGTGCACAAGCTGGTGACGGCCATTTCGGCATCACATCGGAGAATGAGCGAGGCATATCAGGAAGAGCTTTGAAGTCGCGTTCCTGAACTGTTCAGGTCTGTTCAAGGCTGTTCAGTTTCGGTCAGTTTCGGTCAGTTTCCGGGCTTTTTCCGGATGGTTGCTCTGAGTTGTTCGAGGTCTTCTGGTCGAGTACCCGGGTTGAAGTTGAAGGAGTTTTCGTGTGCGAGCAGCTGGGCATGTCGTTGCTGCAGGGTTGGTCGCAGATGCGGATCATTGGTGGCGATATAGACACCGACAACGTTGATGGTATCGGTGATGATGACGCTGTCGTTTTCGACTGTGGCGGCAGCGTCATGGACCCCGTCCGCGTCGATTCGGAACACAGTCGCCTGCGGCCCGATCCAGCGAGGCAGAGGAAAGGTGAATGTGCCCTGGCGGGGCGTAAAGCGAAACAGATTGGTTTCGGGGTCCGGCTGATAAGCAACATCGTGGGCGACGAGCAGTGCGGATTGGGGTGCGGCGAGCACGCTGGTTTCCCAGTCCGGCTGATCCGGCTGCAGCCGCTGTTCGGCATGGGCGAAGGCTGTGGCGTAAAGCAGCAGTTCATCGAGCATGCGAATTTCGCGGTTGACGCGGGTGATGGGTTCGATGAGGTCGGGGAATTTGAGCAGTGAGGGGAGGCTGAGATTGAACCAGTAGAGTGAGGTGATGCGGCTGGCGAGTGCGTGCCATGCCTGGGCGCGGAGTTCATCGGGTGTGGGTGAACCGCGGCGGGGGCTTAGAAAGCCGCCCCAGCCATCGTGGGCTCCCTGTGACCAGTACGCGATGGCGCGCGGGCGATTGAGTTCCCGCAGACTGCGGGTCATTTCACCAATGGTTTCGAGTGGGGCACCCCAGCGGATGGTGCGGCCGTTCCAGCGATTGTAGCGGGTCCATGCGTCGGCTGCAGGTGCGATCACGCGATAGGCGTCGTAATGTGGGTGATCCGAAAGTCCGGCGTAGTACCTCCAGGTGCGTTCTTCGCTGAGTGTGACGGATGTATGCAGGCGGCTGGGGGTGTAGGGGGCGAGCAGTTTGTGGACTTCCTGCGGCGGGACTGGCCGTCCGCCCCCATACTGCGGCTCGCCGATGAATTCCACTGCATGAATAGTCGGCAGCATTTCGTCCTGGTCATAGCGGCTGAGGTCACCGAGGCGATTAAAGCGTTTGAAGGGATAGCGAGCGGCTAGTTCAGGGTTGTCCGAGTAGCCCTGGACTTCTTCGATTTGGCCGGCGTTGATGTGCATGCGGCTGAGGGTTTTGAGGTATTCGTCGATTGTCAGAGTCTGCCGACCGTCGACGCTGGAAGCGATCCAGCCGCCGCTGATGTCAAACTGTTCGGGCCGAATTTTCATGCTGGCATGAAGGTTGATTGCTGGGGCAGCGGCACCTGCCTCCGCGGCGGAACTCAGAGTAACCTCCACAACCACAGGGACTCGCTGCAGTGGTTCGAGAGTTGCTGTGAAGCCGCCGGAGGAATGCGGTGCGATGCGACCATTCGCCGGGAAACACGCCAGCTGTTCTGCTCGCAGCGTTCGTTCGGCAAACAGCACGCGGTGGCTTCCGCCGACACGCGGCAACCAAAGCTTCAGAGCGGTGATGGTCAGCTCTGCATCACCGGCATTCTGCACGTGCACCACAAGGCGATTGGCGGTCACCGACGCCGGTGCCACGCGGCCATTGCTGTCGGTGGCAAGAAATGTGACGGCCGAGAGCCAGACGGTCGGGTTCGCAAGATTGAATTTCAGTTCCGGCGACTGTTCTCCCGGCTGCACTGTGTGGGCGGTATCGACGCCCCAGGACGTTGCGCGGGTATTGAAGGGGATCACGGCGAGTGACTGTGGAGGCAGTACCGTGTTGTCTGCTTCCCAGAGTGCCGGGGTTTCGTGCCACGACCATTCTGCAGAGGTCACCAGTTCGTCAGGTGTCCTGCCGTCGAATCGCCAGGCATCAGCGCGACGGAAGGTAATTGGCTGGCTGGACGAGTTCCGGATCAGCATTTCCACGCGCGCACCCAGTTCAGGAGTTGGCGGACGTCGCCACTGCATCGTGCTGGAAACGCGATGCGGTGTGACCGTCAGGCCGGCGATTTCCTGTGACCTGGCGGTTTGGCAGTGGAGTGTTTGAAGCAGGGCAGTCAGAGTGATGGCGAGAAATACGCTGATGGGTCTGGTCATAATTCTGCGATCCCGGGTGCAAAAGATAGTCCAGCCGTTGTGCTGATGTCCTGATGCGGACTGAGGTGAGACTCGAGGCAGCGGGCACTGCTGTGACCCGAACAGCATGGCTGGCTGGCTGCGCGGAATCAGTGGTGCACGGTGCGGCTGGGATGACGAAACGGCGTGCTGATGGAGCTTGTTTTCAACCACAGAGTACACAGAGTTTTTCGGAGAAACACAGGGAGTTCAGCGATACTGTCAACAAGACCGGCGGTAAGAGCAGGTGGTGTAGTTTCTTGTGGTGTTTGAGTTTTTCGTGATGCCACGGTGCGGTTGGTGATTTCCGTCGTGTGACCGCGGAGCAGGGGCTCACGGTGCACTGACCGGCCGTCCGACATCCGTGGCTCGACGACGCGGGCCATTGAGCAGTGTGCCGAGCCACGTGTAGCGTACAGCGTATTGGTAGACAATCAGCAGCAGTCCCGTGCAGGTGAGGCAGGAAAACCCAAATTTCATCCACGCGGGGAATTCGAGCGACCGCAGCGGTGCCTGAATCGCGAACAGCAGTGGCAGATGGGTGAGATAGAGCCAGTACGAAGCATCAGAAAGCCAGCGAATCGTCGCATTCGGCCGCCTCAGAAATCGGCGAAAGACTCCCAGACTGCCGAACGTCATGAGCCACGCATACGCGGACTGAACGGCAGCGCCTGCGAGTCGGGATTCGCCGAGGCCAAGGCTGAGTGGAAGCAGCAGGAACAGGGACAGCGGCAGGCAGACCCACCAGAGCCGACCGGTGCGGCCGTCATGGTCGTCGGCGATGAAATACAGACAGCCGAAGGCAAAGAACAGGCTGTAATAGATGATGACGTGTGGCTGCGGCAGGAGTCCGAGTGAGGTATCCGGGCCGAAGGATGGCCCAAACAGTCCCATCAGCGCCATGGTGGCGGTGGTGGGCAGGAGGAATATGAGTTTGAGGGGTGAGACTGTGAGCAGGCGGGCCAGCCGGGGGGCTGAGGGAATGACGTTTCTCGCCATCCAGCTCAGCGGTTTGGTGACGATCGCGAATCCGCCGATCATCCAGCAGAGAAACCAGAGGAACCAGAGGTGGTCAAAGACCGGGCTGAGCATCAGGTGAAAGGAATGAGTGTTGGTCCCACGGGAAATCTGTACCAGCCAGAAAGGTGCTGTCAGCAGATTTGTGTAGTGCGTGCGGATGCTGGAGAGGAGGTCCTGTGGGGTTGCAGGAGTGGCTGGTGGAGCCGGGGGCAGCAGGGCGACGCATTGTTCACGGCCCAATGCGATGTGCTCAGGATTTTCGGGCGGAAGTTGCAGGATGGACCAGAAGAAAACGGTGGAACCGAGATCCGCGGCAGCGGCCTGCGCCGGAACCTCACCCTGCAGGTTCTTCGACTCCGGGTCAGCACCGTGTTCCAGCAGCAGTCGCAGAACCTCCGGCCGCCCGGTGAAGACAGCACCATGCAGGGCGGTTGAGCCGTCGCCGTTGCGGCCATTGGGATCAGCACCGGCATCCAGCAGCAGTTGCACGGCTTTGATGTTGCCATGCAGCGCAGCCCATGCCAGTGGCCGCACCTGCAATTCGGTATCCGGCTGGTTGATGGCTGCCGGTTTTTCTGTCAGGAATTTTTGCAGTGTTTCGGGACTGTTCTGGCGGATGGCTTCGATCAGCAGGCTAGTTGGGGCGGGGGCGGGGGCAGCGGAGTCCGTCTGCACGGTTGCGGCCCTGGGTGTTTCCATCGCTACCTGGCGCGTAATCCACGACATCAGCGGGATAATGGTGACGGTTGCGAGCAGGCAGGGCAGGAGGATGCGGAGCGTTCGCTGTCGCAGCATGGTCGCCAGGCCTTTGTGTTTCCAGATCATGGCGGTGAAGAAGCCACTGATCAGAAAGAAGAGTGGCATGCGAAAGCCATGGATGCTGGCAAACAGCAGACTGAAGGACTGGCTGGTCCGGGAGTCCTGGATGGCCCATGGAAAGAATGGGGCGTAGGGGATGGCTGCGTGCAGCGCGATGCCCAGCAGCATCGCAGTCGCTCGGAGAGCGTCCAGATCGTGACGACGCTCGGCAGAAGTGCCGGAGGCGACCGTGGACATTGGGGAGACTTTCTGATGGGTTGGCTGGTGCTGTGGGGTGAATGGATCTGGAGTGTGGCATGTTGCGGGGCAAAATGGCAGTGTTGGCAGCGAGCACGAGGGCGGGAGGGCCGAGAGCCTGCGCGAGCCTTCATGGGCGAATCGGTCAGGCAGTATCCCTGAATCAATCAGAACTGGCCAAAGTGATTATGGTTGGCAGACATTGGCCGGCAGGTTATGTGTCGCTCTTCGGGCAAAGACAACGAGCGCTGAGCCGCTGTGTGGGAGCCCGCGGGCAAAGGGTATAGCGGCGCATTGCAAGGGCCGCTGCCGGCGTGTGCACCTTGCTTTGCAAAATGCAGTCGGGGGCTTCCGCTCGACTGCTCAGGTGGTGGGCAACGCGATGGCAAATGCAAGCACCTGGCATGTGAAAAAGATCACTGAAGTCCTTGTCTGATTCCGTTTTGTCATCCCACGGCGAGGCTTCTGCCGAACCGTCGAACGCTGTGCCTCGCTGTTATCGCGCCACAGTGTTTTCGGGGGGGCGTGGCAGGGTACCTGCGGCGGAGATGCGGCTCGGCAGGATCTCCGCGGTCCCGGCACGAGGCTTTGCCGGAAGGTCGAGACCCATGGGCGAAATTCGGGAAGCATTGAAGCGGTCCAGTCCGGAAAGAGTGCTGAGTTTCCTGTCGCGATTGTTGAGCACTGAGGTTCATTACCCGGCGGCGACTTCCGCGGGTGGCCCGGGATCGGCGATGGAGACGGCTTCGAGTAATTCATCGAGGACTGCAGCGCCGTCGGCTTCGTCGGCATCGAGTGGCCAGTAGGCGTCGTGCTGATCGACGACTTTGAGGTGATTTTTGTGGAGGTGGCTGAGGATGCGGATAAGTTTTGCGTTGCGATAGCGGAGTACGGCGTAGCCGGTTTCGAGTCGGATATTTTCGACGTTCCAGGCGAGTGCTCTGAGGTTGAGTTCACGGAGCTGCAGCATTCTGCGGGCCGGTGTGGGTATGGGGCCGAAGCGATCCCGCAGTTCGGTTTCCAGTTCTGTCAGGGCCTGCAGGGTATTGCATTGTGAGAGCCGCCGATAGACTTCGATTTTGAGCTTCTGATCGGGGATGTATTTGTCGGGGAAGTAGCAGGAGACGGGGAGTTCCACCTTGCAGTGCCGCTGGTAACGGAGGGGTTCTTTTTTGAGCGAGCGGACGGCATTTTCGAGGAGTTGGCAGTAGAGTTCGTAGCCGACAGCAGCAATGTTACCGCTTTGTTCGGTGCCGAGGATATTACCTGCTCCGCGAATTTCGAGGTCTCGCATGGCGATGCGAAAACCTGCTCCCAGTTCACTGTATTCTTCAATGGCTTTCAGTCTGCGAGAGGCTTTGGTGGTCATTGACCGACCTTCTTCGAGCATTAGATAGCAGTATGCGCGATGGCGGTCGCGGCCGACGCGTCCACGGAGCTGGTGCAGGTCGGCAAGTCCGTAGATGTCAGCCTGATGAATAAACATGGTGTTGGCGTTGGGGATATCGAGTCCGCTCTCGATGATGGTGGTGGCGAGAAGGATTTTCGCGCGGCCGGAGACAAACTCCAGCATGGCATGTTCCAGCTCATCTTCGTGCATCTGTCCGTGAGCAATGACGACGGTCGCTTCGGGGACGATTCGCTGCAGCCGCTGCGACAGTTCTTCAATGTCATACACGCGATTATGTACGAAGTACACCTGACCGCCGCGGTTGAGTTCGCGGATGATGGCGCTGCGGATGAGTGCTTCATCGAAGCGTCCGACGCGGGTTTCAATCGGCTGGCGATCGCGTGGCGGCGTTGTGAGGCTGCTGATGTCGCGAATTCCGAGGAGCGACATATGCAGCGTGCGGGGAATGGGCGTGGCGGTGAGAGTGAGTACGTCGACTTCGGCCCGCAGTTGTTTCAGACGCTCCTTTACCTTCACTCCGAATTTCTGTTCTTCGTCAATCACCAGCAGTCCCAGATCACGGAAGTGCACGTCTTTTGACACGAGCCGATGCGTGCCAATCAGGACATCAATCTGCCCTTGTTCCACGCGTTCGAGGATTTCTTTCTGTTCTGCCGGGGAGCGGAACCGCGAGAGCATTTCCACGGTGACAGGAAACTCCGCCATCCTCTGGCTGAAGGTGCGAAAGTGCTGTTCCGCAAGCACTGTGGTGGGGACGAGGACGGCTGCCTGGCGACCGTTATCCACGGCCTTGAAGACAGCTCGCATGGCAACTTCGGTTTTGCCGAAACCCACGTCGCCGCAGATCAGTCGGTCCATCGGCCGGGTGCTTTCCATGTCACCCTTGAAGTCCGCAATGGCACTCAGCTGATCCACCGTTTCCGTGAATGGAAACGCCTGCTCGAACTCCTGTTGCATTTTCGAATCGACGTGACAGGCGAGTCCGGGTTTGGAGGCGCGTTCGGCCTGCAGCCGCAGCATGTCGGAAGCCATGTCGGAAATGGCTTCAGCAACCTGCTCCTTTTTCCGCAGCCACGATGTGCCACCGTATTTGGTGAGCTCCGGAGTGGTCTTCGCGGGGCCGATGTACTTCTGCACCAGATGAATCAGCGATACGGGCACATAGACAACTACGCCGTCGCGGAATTCCAGCAGCAGATGCTCTTCCTGAGTACCTGCGGTGGTCATCATCGACATTCCGCGGTAGCGGGCGATGCCGTGAGAAATGTGCACCACGAGGTCGCCGTCACGGAGGTCCAGAAAACTGTCGATGGCTCTCGCGTCAGCGCGCCTCGACGCGTTGACTCGACGCGCCGGGGTTCGGGAGAACAGTTCGCTGTCACTGACCACGATCAGCCGGCAGCCTGGCAGACGAAAGCCCTGCTGCAGCGAGCCGGTGATCACCCGCAGTTGGGCACGCAGACTGGTTCCGTGTACTGCGTCTGTTTCCTCTGCCAGCTCCTGCAGACGCTGCTGTTCACCGGAATTATGGCAGCAGAGAAGTACCCGGTCGCCGGGGTCCATCAGCTCAGATAACTCCACCATCGCATCCCGGCGATGTCCGGTGAATCGTTCGAGGGGTTCGATTGTGAGCCGGCATGTTGTTTCATAGCCGTCCACTCCCAGTGCATCAATGGTGACTGAGGGGAAAGCGGTGATGCGGGCCAGAATGGAGTCGACGCTGTAAAGGCCTGCGGGGCTGGACAGCCGCTGCAGATATATTCGCCCTTCACTCACCGATTGCTGCAGGTCTGACAGCACCACAATGGTTTCAGTTGGAAGCACATCCGCAAAGCTCTCTGTTGCGGTGCCAAACACCGCCGCAAAGGATCGCTCGGACTTTTCCGCCACAGGTGCTGCAATCGGCGGCACCGTCAGAGCAAGGCTGGTCAGGTCAAGCAGTCGACGCTGCGATTCAGCGTCGAAGGAGCGAATGGATTCGATCTCGTCGCCGAAGAATTCAAGTCGCACCGGATCGGATTCGGTGGCCGGGAAGACATCGAGGATGCCCCCGTGAATGCTGAATTCACCTGGCAGCTCCACCGCTGTCACTCGTTCAAACTTCTGCGTCAGCAGCCAGCTGCTGAGTTCGTCGAGGGAAACTTCATCACCAACCCGCAGCACCCGGGTGGAAGCGGCGATAACGGACCGGGAGGGAATCGGCTGGAGCAGGGCGGGGAGGCTGGCCACGACGACGAGCCCTGCGGCGGCGGGGTCGGCAGCCGTCAGGCGACTGACAGCACTCAGCCGTGTTGCACCGACGACGTCGCCCGCCGCATCGCCCTCCGGAATACTCTCCCATGCAGGCACATGGCAAACTCGCCCGGCCGGCTGCAGCAGACCGGAAAGTTCTGCTGCACAATCCTCAGCGTCGCGGATTGTGGGTTGGACAACGAGCAGACAGCGGGACGGCCGGTGTTCGGCGATGGCAGCGATGGAGAGTGCGCGCGAGGCTCCCCATGCGCCGTTGATCGCAGCACTGTTTCCGGACCAGAGCGTCTGCAGGACCTCGGGAAAACCGGACTGCGATGCCAGCAGCGCAGTCAGCTCGCCGAGACTGGCGGGGACTGGAATTTCTGCGGAAGTCATAGCAAAGGCGATTCTAGCCGGTCAGGTGCCCAATTCCACTCCGACCGTTTGTTCCAGCAGATTCGATGAAGGTGGCAGGCTTGTCGGCTTTCCCGAAAAATCCCGCCGAAAACTCCCCCACGACTCAACCGGCCAGGGCTTTTTGCCGAATCTGCCAGTGCAATTCCGCAAAGCCAGGTGCGACGCCCGGGGCGTACACAGCATGGCTGGAGCGGTTTTCTGCGGCGGGCCGCGCCGGGTGGGATCCGGCTGGCGAGTTTTCATGGACGGTTTCCGACAAGGTGTTTTTCTTCGGATCCGGCTGATATGCGTCCGCATGCTGTTCCTGCTGCTCCGGAATCCCGCTGCCCCCGGACTGCTCTGACTGCCCTCTGGCTGCTCGTTGCCCTGCTGGGCCTGAACACCCCACGGTTGCTCGCGGGTGAGGCGGTCGCGGCAACGTCCGCAGACACGGCACAGCTGCGTCTGGAAGTTCCCATTGCCGAGGCTGATCCTGGGGCCGTCGGCAGTGCAGACTCTTTGCCAGCCGACTGCGGTTACTGGATTGTCAGCACGGAAAACTCGCCGCAGTCGTTTGACCAGACACTGCCCCGGTTCTGTGTTGCGGTGCAGCGATATGAAAGTTGCCGGGGTGTGCGTTCGGCCAGCATTGAGGAGCTGCAGGGATCGCTGACTCCGGGCATTCCCGTCTGCATTATGGTGCACGGTAGTTTTGTGGATTCTCCCAGCGTGATCCCGGAATCGCTCAGAACGTGGCAGTGGCTGCGGTGTGGAGCGTCCGGCAGACCTTTTCATATGATTTACTTCCGCTGGCCCAGCTGGCGGCTGCCCTCAGCACTGATTAATATCGACGTTGCCATTCTTGGACGCCGAGCCAGCCGCAATGGTTTTTATCTGGCCGAACTGCTGCAGCGGCTGCCTGCGGAATCTCCTGTCAGCCTGCTTGGCCACAGTCATGGTACGCGAGTGATTTCGGCGGCTGCGCATCTGCTGGCAGGTGGCCGAGTGGAAGGTTTCAGTATTGCAGGGGCTGCAGGGGGCGGCCGGAGTATGCGGGCGGTGTTCGCAGCTTCGGCCATTGATCATGACTGGCTGAACCCAGGTGAACGCTTTGACCGTGCGCTGTGTTCGCTGCAGTGCATTTTGAACATGCAGAATCGTCATGATCCGGCGCTGCTGCTGTATCCCCTGCGGCGAGTTGCTTCCCGACGGGCTCTTGGACAGTCCGGACTGACTCGTGAAGACCGGCGGGAGCTCGGTGTCCGCAGCTCGCAGGTGACTGATCTGGATGTCACCGAGGCGATTGGGTGTCGTCACATCTGGCCGTCGTGGACTGCTGAAACGTCGCTGGCCCACAGAGCTTCCCGATACCTGTTCTGGACTGAGTAAATCACAGATTTGACGTGACTGGCAGCTTTTCTGAAGATCCCACGTCGGCAATGCGCGAATTTATTTGACTTTTGTCCGGGGCCTGCAGTAATTCGGGGTTTGACCCGTGCATCTCGCGGGGATTTCGGGAGGCCTGCATGTTCGAAAAGTTCTTTGCCAAAAAAACGACCCACGCGCAAACTGACATCTCCCGCAGATTCAATCTTATCGGTCGCGTTGGTCAGGGCAGTATGTCCAGAGTCTGGAAGGCCGTCGACCTGCAGTCCGGCCGCACCGTCGCCCTGAAAGTGCTCGACAAGGAAAAGACTCAGCGATTCGAAGACCGCTTCAAGGGGCTGAATAAACCCTCGGAAGGCGAAATTGCGCTGACCCTGAGCCATCCCAATATCGTGCGTACGTTCGAATTTGGCTGGACCACCGAAGACGAGATGTTTCTGGTAATGGAATTCGTCGAGGGTGTGGGACTGGCCCTGCTCGTGGACCTGCAGAATGATGAGATGAAGCGTTATCGTCTGCGATACATGATTCAGATCGGCGAGGCGCTGAACCACTTTCACCAGCAAAACTGGATTCATCGCGACATCTGCCCGCGCAACATTATGATTTCGGACGAGAAATCCGCGAAGCTCATCGACTTCGGGCTTGTCGTTCCCAACACACCCGAATTCCGTCGTCCCGGAAATCGCACCGGCACCGCCAGCTACATGGCTCCGGAATTGATCAAACGCCAGCCCACCGATCAGCGGCTGGATATTTTTTCGTACGCCGTCACCTGTTTTGAGATGTATACAAAGCGTTTTCCCTGGGATGCCGCACTCACCATCGACGCTGTGCTTCAGCACATCAATAAGCCCCCTGTCGAAATCACGACGCTTGTTCAGGGCATCGACAGGCAGATTGCTGCCGCGATCATGAAGGGGCTGAAGGCGAATCCTGACGAACGCTGGCAGAAGGTCAGTGACATGGTGGCCGAAATCCGCGATGCCGAGGCTCGGCTGGTACGCATGGCTCGCGAAGCCGCTGCCAAAGCCGCCGGAGCGAAGCCCGCTGTGACGGCTGCACCGGCAGCAGCCCCCGCGAATCCCGCAGGTCCTCAGGCTCCCGTTCCGGCGGCGCCCGCTGCTGCGGCACCGGACACTGCCTCGGCACCCGCGGGCGGGGTGAAAAAGCCGGCCCCCGCCAAACGTCCCCGCAAATCGTCACCCGACGACGATATCGACCTGACAGCGCTCTTCGCGGAATAGCGGCGTTCAGTTGAGAATTCCCGGCTGCGCTGGCAGAATTCTGCCATGCAGCACCCCTATGCCCACATCCCGGAACTCGCTCAAAGCGGCAACTCGATCGGGGTTCTCCGCATACCCGTCGAACAGGACGTGCCCTTCACCCCGCGCGTAAGAGCGCTCGTCGACACGCCGGAATTTCAGCGACTGCGGCACGTCACTCAGCTGGCACTCGCCTCCCGTGTGTATCCGGGTGCTACGCACACGCGCTTCGAACACGCCCTCGGCGTCTACCACAACGCCCTGCATTACCTCTGGCAGCTCGGTCGCGACCCCGGGTTCGTATCGATTGTTTCAGAGCACGATGCCGAAGTGCTGATTGCGGCTGCTCTGCTGCACGACATCGGCCACTGGCCCTTCTGTCATCCCATCGAAGACATGGCTCTGCCGCAAATGCCGCCGCATGAAGCCTTCGCCGCTGAATTTCTCGGGCCGGATACCGAGCTGGGGCAGGTGCTGCACCACGAATGGGGCATCAGCGCCCAGGAAATCCTCGACGTGCTCGTGGGCCACAGCTCCTCCCCCTCCAGCCGACTCAGACGCTCGATCCTTTCCGGCCCGATTGATATCGACAAAATGGACTACCTTGTCCGCGACAGTCAGCACTGCGGTGTGCCCTACGGTCGACATTTTGATCGGCATCGGCTGATGAACTCACTGATTGTCAATGCCACCGGCGATGGTCTGGCGATTACGTCCAAAGGACGCACGGCCGCCGAAATGATGGTGTTCGCACGCTACGTTATGTTCACCGAAGTCTACTGGCACCACGCGGTTCGCAGTGCCACCACGATGTTTGCCCGCGCCTTCCTTGAACTCCTCCCCCAGCTCGATCTCACCGCTCTGTTTCGGATGGAGGAACCCGACCTGATCCGTGCACTCCGCTCCGCAGCCAGCTCAGCAGGTGCAGACGCTGCAGGACTCACCGAAGGACTCTTCGGCACTCGCCGCAGACTGTACAAACGAGCTGCCGAATACAGCATTTTCCATCATGCGGATCTGTATCGCCAGTTGCGGCAAAAGAGTTTTTCCGCGCTGGCGGGCTGCGCCGAGCACCTGTGCGGGGCAATCGGACAAAAGCTCGGACGCCCTGTCGGCCGACTCGATCTGCTCATCGATGCCCCACCACTGCACCGCGAAGTCGAATTTCGCGTGGATGTCTGGTCGGCTGCCGATCGCCGCTTCCGACCCCTCCGCGAAATCTCGCCCATCGTTGATTCCATGGCCCGCACACAGTTTGATGACTGCGTTAAGAAGGTTCGCATCTTCGCCACCGCTGAACTCCGCAGCGAACTCCGCTGCCAAATCCCCGCCGGCTGGCTCGACGATCTCCTCCGCGATGTCGTCGCTCAGACTTCAAATGACTCGCCCAGCTGAGGGATGCTGACGCCTTCATCCGCGGTGTCTTCCGCGATCTTCGCCAGCGCCTGCGCAGCTTTGGCTTCGCCATGCACCAGAAACACCCGACCAGCTCCGCCGGATTTTCGCAACGCGCCAAACCACCACGCAAAGTCCACTGCATCAGCATGCGCTGACAGCCCGTTGAGCAATTCCACACGCGCTCGCAGTGGCAAACTTCGCCCCAGAATCCGCAGTTCCGGACGACGCTCCACAATCCTCCGGCCCAGAGTGTGCTCCGCCTGAAAGCCGATGATCAGAATGGCGTTCCGCTCATCCGAAACCGCATGCTTCAAATGATGAACCACTCGGCCATTCTCACACATCCCGCCCGCTGAAATGATCACCCGCGGACCGTCCATCCGGTTGAGTGCCATGCTCTCATCCTGCGAACGCACATAGGTCAGTCCGGGAAAATCAAAGATGTCGTCGTCTGTCTGCAGGGCCTGCTGAACCCCCGAGTCCATGTCTCGGGTGTGCGTGCGATGCACCTCCGTCAACCGCATGGCCAGCGGACTGTCAATAAACACCGGCACTCGACACATCGCCTCGCTGTTCCGCAGGTCGTTGAGCAGATACACCAGCATCTGGGTGCGTCCGAGACTGAAAGCCGGGATGATCACTCGCCCTCCACGCCGCGCCGTCTCGCAAATCACCCGGCCCAGCTCCGCCTTCACGTCAGCGGTCTCCGGATGCACCCGATCCCCGTAAGTGCTCTCACAAATCAACACATCGCATCGCTCGATCGGCTCGGGATCCTCCAGCAGCGGCTGATTTCGGCGACCCAGGTCCCCGGAAAATACCAGCCGCCGCAGCTCGCCTCCGTCCTGCAGTTCCAGTTCTGTAATCGCAGCACCCAGGACGTGGCCCGCATGCAGAAACCTTGCCCGGACTCCGTCAGCAACCGCAAACCACTCGTGGAAGTCCACCGGTTCGAATTCCCGAATCGCTCGCCACGCATCGTCTTCCGTGTACAGCGGCCGCAGGTCGCCGCCCCCACTCCCCTCACCACGCC
>JBEAUF010000135.1:0-43228 GCA_041161565.1 Planctomycetota bacterium
CGATAAAACTCGTCCCGCCCACCCGCAGCAATCCGCTCCAGCGTCGCAGCCAGCGCCGGGTTTGTGAAGATGTCCCCCTTCCGCGGAGCTTTCCCATTGATCAAAAAGACATCCGCAAATCCGGGCTGATCCCGAAACACCGTCTCTCCACTGCTCCACGCTGCAGCGATGATCTCGGTGACCGCAAATCCCTCCCTTGCATACCGCACCGCAGGCTCCATCAGCCTCGCAAACGGCAACCTGCCAAATCTCCCATGCAGCTCGAACCACCCATCAACACACCCCGGGACGGAAATCGGCAATACGCCCAACGATGGAATTCGGGTCAGTCCGCGACGACTGAATTCCTCGCGACTCAGTCCGGCCGGAGATCTGCCGCTGGCGTTGAGCCCATGCAGACGCTGCTCCCTGCCGTCCCAGACAATCGCAAACAGATCTCCCCCGATGCCACAGCCAGTCGGCTCCGTCAGCGCCAGCACGGCATTGGCTGCTATTGCGGCATCCACAGCTGAGCCGCCGGCTTTCAGGATTTCCACCGCTGTCAGCGTCGCCAGTGGCTGACTGGTTGCCGCCATCCCATGCCGCGCGATCACTTCCGACCTCGTCGCAAACGGTCGGCCAGTGGGTCGATCCCCGGCAAATACCAGCGAACTGAACATCAACAGACTGAAACATGAACAGTGAAAAGCGGTTACAGCCACCGGATCCCCCCCCGACTGGACGGTCAGACTATTTCGGAAAGTCACCAGCCCGAATCACCACCAGCCGATCCAGCGGAATATGACGCTGGAAGGCACCCTTCACCGCTTCCACTGTCAAAGCCTCGATGCGTGCACGTTCCTCAGACTCGCGAGTAAACGAGCGGCCGAGGTAGAGTCCGCTTGCCAGCTGGCCGGCAATTGAACTATCACCGCTGTAGGCAAGTTTTCGCGATTCAAGCCAGGCGGTCTTTGCCTCTGCAAGTTCCTGCTCAGACGGCCCCTCCTCCATGAACTTCTTCAACTCTTCAAATACTGCCGCTTCCACTCGGTCCATATTCGCCGGATTCGTGATCGCGTTGATCAGGAATCTCGCATCATTGCCCTGCGCTGGAATGCTGATGGAAGAATTGATTCCGTAGGAGAGCCCTTCTTTCTGACGCACGCGATTTCCGAGCCTTGACGAAAGCGTACCACCACCCAGTATGAAATTACCGAGCTGCAGAGCGGCAGCATCCGGGTGATCGTCGTTCATGGCACAGGTCAATCCGGCGAGGAACACAGCGTTTGCCTTGTCAGGCGTCAGCAAGGCCTCACGAGCACCGGCCTGATCCGACTTCGCTTCCCGGACAATCGGACTGGCAGGCACACTGGTCTTCCAGCCATTCAGAATTTCTCGAACAGCCGACAACGCGGCCTCAGGTTCAAAATCTCCCACGATCGCCAGCTCTGCAGAACCGGCGGACAGCTGTTCCTGATAAAGATTGCGGATCTGTTCAACGGTCACCGCCTCGATTTCCTTCCGACGCTCAGCGAGCGTCATCGAGTAGCGGACATCACCCATAGGATACTGAGAAAGTGCGCGAGAGATGGTTTCCGAGGCGAGCATCGCCGGATCGCCTTCCATGGCCGCCAGACCCGCCAGCGACCGAACCTTCATCTGCTCAAACTCCTCAGCCGGAAAAGCTGGCTCACGAAGGATTTCGCCAAGCAGCCTGATTCCCTGTTCTAGCGAACTCCGGCGAGCCTCAATTGAAAAACTCAGAGCACCAGTGCTGCCACCGCCACCGCCACCACCGCGGCTCCCTCGGCGCCCGCGCCCACCGCCACCTCCCCCAATCTGCACGTTGAGTCGATCCATCTCCTGCTGCAATGCCTGACGATCCAGCCGTTTCGTACCGGCCATGAGCATCGACTGGAGCATGCCTGCCGCCGTGGCCTGCCCCCGCAGAGACTGTTCATTGCCATATCGCAGCGTCAGCGTCAATGCCACCGTCTCACCCCGAGTCTTCATCGGCAGCAGGCCAATCTTTAGCCCTCCCTCCTCAAATCGCTGTGTGCGGGCTTCCAGGTTTTCCGGAGTGGGGTCGAAGGCCTCTCCGGCCGCAACCGCCTCGCCCCCTCGGTAATCCCTGACTACATCTGCAATCGATGGCACGGATGGGATTGACAGTCGCTGTGGTGCATCCGCAGGAATGAAAACTCCAAGCGTCCGGTTCCATACCGGGAAGTAGGTTTGAGCCACACGATTGACATCCTCCACAGTTACCGCCTGAACGCGGTCTCGCTGCAGAAACAGGAGTCGCCAGTCTCCGAGCGAGGAGGCGGTGCTGAGAGCCGAAGCCATTGCAGCGGCGCTCGTCAGCAGCTGCTCAGAACCGCGTTTGGCCCGGAGCTTCGCACGGTCGACCTCTTCCTGGTTAAATGGCGTGTCGCCGAGTGTGTCAATCACTTTCAACAGCTCTGTCTGCACTGCCTCCAATTGGTCAGCCGCAGGCGTCGCGGCAAAGGTAAACAGGCCTGGGTCGTGCGAATTATCTGCCCGGCCGGAAGCACTCGCGGCAATCCGTGTTTCCACGAGGGCCTTGTCCAGCCTGCCCGTCTTCGTCTCCGACAAAATGCTCCCGAGAATCGATAAGGGGGCCCAGTCAGTGTGTGCCGCAGCTGGCATGTGATAGGCGGCCACAACCGCACCGGCCCCGCCAACACGACGCAGCACCACCCGTCGCTCACCATCCTGGGCGGGTTCTTCAGTGTACGTCGGATCCAGACGCCGCTCAGGTCGCGGAATTGAACCCAAATACTTCGAAACCAATTCCAGCGCTTGCGGCTCTTCGAAACGCCCGGTCACAATCAGCACCACATTGTCAGGCTGGTAATAACGCCGGTAAAACGCCTGCAGGTTGTCGATCGGAACTCGCTCGATATCAGAACGATTGCCGATTGTGGTCCTGCCGTAGTTGTGCCATTCATAAGCTGCCGCCATCACCCGCTGAAACAACACCCCCTCAGGACTGTTCTCACCCCGTTCAAACTCATTTCGCACCACCGAAAATTCGGATAACAGGTCCTCGCGAGCAATGAAGCTGTTGACAAGGCGGTCAGATTCCAGCTGAATGGCGAATTCAAGGTTCTGATCGTTCGCCGGCAGAGTCTCAAAGTAATTGGTTCGGTCCTGATTCGTCGTACCATTGAAACTGGCACCATGATCTCGCAGAGCCTTGGGTATGTCACGGAATGTCGGTGTGCCCTTGAACACAAGATGTTCAAGCAGGTGCGCCATCCCGGCCTCTCCGTAGCCTTCATGCCGCGAACCCACAAGGACCGTCATGTTCACAGTGATCGTCGGCTGACTGGGATCCGGGAAAAGCAGTACCCGAGCACCGTTCGACAACCGATACTCCGTAACACCCTCGATGGAAACCACCTTCACCGGCGGTTCCGCAGCAGCCACTGTCCGCACGGTCAGCAGCAGCACAGTCAGAGAGAGAAGCAGTCGAGACATATCCCGGATCCCTTTGCAATTTATGGCCGGAAACACAAACATACAGCAAGTTCCCTCCCACAGCTTACTCGACCCGGGGCCGCTCTGGAAAGCGTACCGCATGGCAAGAAACGAAAGTGACCGCGAGGATCTGCTGCAGGACGCCGTGGCACTGCTGCCACGCGCCGAACTTCGGGTTCAGGGCCAGACAGAACTGCTCACCGCAGGCTATCGCTCCGGCGGACTGCTAAGCCTGTATTTCGGCCAGGATCCGGTCTATCAGTTCGACGCCGCGGGAAGGCTGAGGCGTGCCTTCGTCGCCGGGTTGCTCTACCGCAGCGAAGCCGTAACGATCAGCCGTCTGCAGAAAGTCCGCTCTGAAAAAGCCGTCACACTGCTGAGGCACGATCTGTCACCAGTAGAACTGGCGGAATTTCGCCAGCATATGCAGGCACTGCTGACCACGCTGCACGAAGCGCTGGCAGGCAATGCTGTCACCGTCGCTCGCTGCGTTCCCGAAGGCCACAACTGGACCGCTCTGCTCCTCGAATCACTCGCCAAAATCGCAGCAGCCGACCCGTGGATCGCCGGCCCGATCGTCGGCCGAAAGGCGGGCTCGCAGTCTCAGACAGGTCGCTGAATCTCCCAGCGGATATGCTGCCGCGCGGATTTCTGCAGACGGAAAGCTGCTCGCCGCGAAAATGCAGCCTGCAGTTCAGCAACCCGGCCCGAATCGACGTCGCCGGCATGCACGAACAGCAGATATCTCAGCACCAAAGGCGCGTCGGCCGCTGCGATCTGCGGAGACTGCATGCACGGAGAAGCACACATCCAGCCATCATCCCGCACGTGCCAGCCCGTGGGTTGCCCGGGATTCTCGGGGTGGTCAATCAGCGTAAGGCCCTCCCGGATGCCTGAGGAATTACGCGACGGGCCACTGTAGTCCATCCAGCTGGCAACTCCACCGAACAACTGCTTTTCACCAGTTCCACCACCACTGCTCGTCAGTCGGCCACCACCAAAAACTGCAGACAGACTTTTTGATACCCGCACCGCAAGGAATCCAAAATTCGTCCGGCCAAACTCCAGTGATGCGGCGGAGGGCAGAAATCGGCTCTGCAGTTCAAATGTGTACTCTCCCTCAACCACCTGCGGCACAAGTTCGCAGATGAGTTCCTGGCGAATCAGCGGCGCTGGGTTGTGCCCATCGAACCAACCCAGCTCCACAGCCATGCGACAACTCCCCTCGCCATCCTCATACGCATACCACTGCAGCTGACGGATGACCGCGCCAGAAGCATTGCCCCAGAAGTCAATGCCCAGCACCTTATTGTGAGCAAACCAAAGCGATTGATGATGGTCGTGATCCGGAGCTCCCGGATGCCCCATGCGAGTCAGCGAAATGCCGGAAGGCCCAATGACCGGAAAGAAATACGGACGCGGATACTGCGTGCCAGCATGCCAGCGAAGCACCTCGCGGTCGTCAATCAGAAAAGACAGCTGATGATCAGCCAGTGGCAACAGGCAACAGTGGGGCATACTGGCAAAACCTCGAGAGACAGCCTTCACTCAGAATACCGATCATCCAGCTCCACCCAAAGCCGAGGCCGGTTGGCTTGTCATGACCGTACAAATCGAAGAGTCTACGAGAACGCACTGAAAATTGCAGCAACCGAAATGGGGAGCCACAAATGTCGGGACGGACGAATCGGCGAAGAACCCTCGCTGGGCTGACCTTCGTATGTACCCTCGGACTTGTCACAGGCCACACATCCGGCATGCTGGCAGCCTCTGAACAAAATCCCGGCGGAATCTGGAAAGCCGGCGTCTCCCGAGCGGTGATCACTCCGAATACACCAGTCTGGCTGGCCGGATATGGCTCCATCAGAGTCCCCGACGGAAAGCTGCATGATCTCTGGATGAAGGCCCTCGCACTGGAAGCCCCTAACGGTGAACGCGCCGTCCTGATCACCAGCGACTTTCAGGGCGTACCGCGTTCAATGAGTAATCGTGTGTTCGCAGCAGTTCAGCAAAAATATGGGCTCGAACGCCGGCAGATCATGTTCACATTCTCTCACAATCACTGCGGACCTCGGCTGGGAGACGATCTGATCGACTACTATCCCGTCAACGCCGAACAGGAGCAACTGGTTGCGGAATACACAGATGCGATGGTGCTGCGCACTGTAGAACTGGTCGGTGCGGCAATCGCCGATCTCGCACCGGCAAAACTTGAGCAGGGCGAAGGCAAAACGACGTTCGCCGTCAATCGCCGCAACAATCGCGAGGCCGATGTACCCGACCTGCTGGCCCGCGGAATTCCCCTCGCAGGCCCGGTCGATCACAGCGTGCCCGTACTGCAGGTGACCGCACCGGATGGTCGAGTAAGAGCCATCCTTTTTGGCTATGCCTGCCACCCCACAACACTGAGCTTCATGACATGGTGTGGTGACTATCCCGGATTTGCTCAGGAAATTATTGAGCAGCGACATCCCGGCGCTACTGCGATGTTCGTCAACACCTGCGGCGGTGATCAGAACCCACTCCCGCGACGACAGGTGGAGCTGTGCCAAAAATATGGCCAGATGCTCGCCGATGCCGTCTCAGAAACACTCGAAAAACCCCTGCAGCCTGTCAGTCCTCGCCTCCGGACAGCCTTCGAACTGATCGAGCTCCCATACCTGCAGGTTGTTTCCGGCGATGACCTGCGGGCCCTGCTGCAGGACAGCAATTCCCTGAAAGCCCGCTGGGCCGTTCGCATGCTGGCTAAATTGGAAGCAGGCGAAAAATTTGAGACGGCATCACCCTACCCTGTCCATGTCTGGCTCGTGGGAGAGGAAATGCGGTGGGTCGGACTGGGAGCTGAAACCGTGGTGGATTACGCGTTGCGATTCAAATCCGAATATGGCGGTGGCACCTGGGTCATGGGCTACACCGATGACATGCTGGCTTACATTCCCAGCCGCCGCGTATGGGAAGAAGGTGGCTACGAAGGGGGCAGCAGCCTGTATGAATACGGACGTCCAGCACTCCGCTGGCAGGGAGATATGGAAGATCGAATTTCCGCAGCGGTGGACAGACTGTTCAGGGAATTGCAAACCGCTGCCGCAAACTGACTCAGGCTGTATGATCGAACTGCTCAGCCAGGAGCCACGGATAGAATAAACGGCCAATGTCATCGCTCAATCTCCAGATGTATTCCATCCGGAAGGTATCATGGCTGACATCCGTAGCTGAACGTGGCACTTCAAGAGGATAAACGCTGTTGATATCGCGTGAGAAGATTCGGCGACCTTCGCCCCCGGTTTCCATCTCGTAGACACTCACAATCGCATCGCAGCGGCCTCGAAACAACGAGTTGCTGTCACGTTCGTACAGGGAGAAATCGCTGACGTCGATGTAAACCACATAGGTCACGTCGAATTCGGCCCCCACATCTTCCGCTGTGTCCCAGTCCGGATTTTCGTTCAGCCACGCCCGAATCTCATCATACGGCACCATCTCTATCTTCTTGCCCGCCATCTGATTGGTTACGCGGCTTGCTATGATGTGATCGATGTTATCAAAACGGTACTTCAGCTCATCGGACGCGTAGCAAACAACTGCCACACGCACGTCCTTGTCCGTCATCGACTTCTTCGTTTCCTTCTCAAATAACGGCTCCTCCTGAGGCGGACCACCAATCAGATAGCCGAGAGCGATGAAGTAATTGCAACCCGGAATTACCAGCAGAGCAGCAAGGGAAAAGAACGCTGCGAACAGTCGCTGGCGGGTCGCCGACGGCTGCCTGCGAATGCTGCCCGATACAGATACAGCTGGGATCATGGGATATTCCGAGACAGGAAAACAGGAAGTTGAGATTCAGAAAAGTGTCCACATCCAGGTCGTCGCGGCCGCCCTGCAGGGCCGACCGCATCAGTGAACCGTCTCACTCGCTCGATGATCATAAAGAAACTGTGCCAGCGTCAGCGACGTCCGGTCCAGAAAACCCTCGGTGAACAGATGCTCCGATCGATTCTCCTTCGGCACCGGATACTCCGGGAACTGCAGGCTGAATGTGCGTTCAAATGCGGCAACTGGTTCACCGTCACCACTGCAGTCAAGCACCTGCACGTTCCCCGCAATTTTCCCCTGCTGCAGATTTTTGCTGTCCGGCACTTCGAGACTGAACTCCTGAATACTGATGTTCATCACGTAGTCCGCATCGAAACGCTCGGCCAGCTCTGAGAAGTCGCCCCACTCACCGTGGTCATCAAACCATGCTGCCACATCATCGGCGGAAACAACCTTAACACCACGAATCTCCAACGTGCGAGACATCCGATCGACTATGTCAATCTGTATCGATGGAGTACGAGACAGCACACTGTGAGGCGCCGAACAGGCAAGCAAAATCGATTTCTCGCCCTTCGTCAGATCAACCCCGGTCGCTGCTCGAAACTGACACTTAAGCCGGGGATCGCCAAACAGCATCTTTCCCATCATCACTCCCAGCGAACATCCGGGAAGTGACATGGCGGACAGAACCGCCAGCGTACAGATCAGCAGGTTCCGCAACAGCGGACTCCAAAGCCGAAATCCGGCTCGATGACGATCGGTGGTTTCCTGCAGCACAGCGTTTCACTCCGTTGAAACGATCCGTCTTCACTCACAAAATCCGCGGAACCCACTGCGCTAATGTCAGCAGGAACCAGCCTATGACCAGTTTCAGCAGTATACCCGCGGGATCACTGGACAAATACCATCTGCGGCTGACCACAGACACCAGCAACCACGGCCAGACGGCTGCCAGCATAACCGCCAGTACGGGACCAGCCGGATTGGCCCAGAGGGCCTCTCCAATCCTGCCGCGTACCAGCAACGCGAAACTTGTGGTCAGCCCGCACTGCGGGCAAACCAGTCCGGTGACATTCAAAAACGTACAGGGCGGAAGCCCCAGCTGTCGATGCGTTCCCATTCCCGAAGAGTCAGGCACCAACACACAGGCAGTCCCAAACACAGCCGGAATGACCAACAGCATCACACAGGCGGCCCTCAGCCCATACCGAGACATTTCTGCCCCGGCAGCCTGAGAGAACGCTTCTGAGTGGGCAGGGGTACCATGTCCGGATCGCTTAAACAAGACGCACCTCCGCGCATTCTGCAGGAGATTTGTTGAGATTCTGCAGGAATTGCCAGCTGCCCAATGCACGGTAACCGTGACAGGCCATTTCTGCCGCCCAAATACTCTGCCTGCAGAAGTTCGCCGGGCGACAAATGGCCGGACAACCACCACATTCCAGCAGGCCTCCAGGTAAAACGCGAGCACCGAAGTCCTCGATTGATCTTTTTTCAGCTTCATACTGCAATTCCGCAGGCACCGCTTCCTTAAGACCCCAAATGCGATTGGCAAATGAGCAAAAATCGAGACGGCCGCCGCTTCGGCGTGCCTCCCAGCAGAAGACTCACATGGGACCTGCTCTGGTTCCACAGAAAAGTGCCGCTCTGTGCCCACGATCGACGCATGAAGCTCATCGAACTGGCCGCCGCCAGAAATTCAGCTCCCCGACGAATCTCGTGGCCCGCCATCTTCCTTAAGGCGTCGGGACTGGTCGCCGACGAATTCCCCGAACTGCGGCAAACCTGGTTTCGCTGGCCATGGGCTCACATCTATCAACACCCCCATACAGTCGCGGTAATCACCGTGCAACGCGAACTCAATGGGGAGCCATGGCTCTTCTGGGGACGTATTTCACAACCGGAGAAATTGCAGCTTCAGGATATTCAGAGCAAAATCGAACAGTTTCAGCGCGAAGATCCCAGACAGGAATTCCGACGGGCCCTGCAATTGGCGGCACTCCCGCTCCTGCTTCGCCGCGCCGTCTGGTGGTGGAATCTCAACGTTAGCCCCAAATCCCGCGCTCGCAGACTGGGAACCTGCTTCCTCTCCACTCTCGCAGGCCGCGGTGCGGAAATTCAACTGCCACCATCCGTGCACACAGCCTGTTTCACCTATGGGCCTCTCGATGAACACGGGCGGTGCCGAGTCACACTCGCCTATGATCATCGAATCATGGATGGTGCTCGCGCAGCAGCAATTCTGGAGCGGATGGAAAAAATTCTCACAGACACAATCGGCGGGGAATTACGCTGACTCTATGCCTGCCGACGACGCTGACGGCCCCCACCCATATCCGGGGAAACCTCCACCACCCGCTGCCCCGCAACCGCAAACACCCGGTCCCCCAACTCGATCCGAGCCACCTTCCCGTCGACAAAACCGCTGAAAGCCGGAAGTACCAACACCTCGGCTCTGAGCAGAAAACAGGGCAGCCGCAGCGAATCCCGAGCCGGACCACTCAAACGCACCATCGGATGCAGATGGCCAGCCACCGCTGGCTGCCCGATACCACCGCCCGCTGCCGGTGGAACATGCGTTAGTGCAAACGGGGCCAGCGAAAATGGCTCCGAAATGCTGCGAATGTGCCAGTCTGCCGGCGGATCCCCCGCCGCTATGTCGTGATTCCCGCGTACAAGGAGTACATCCAGGTCCGCTCGACTCTCCCGCCGCCAGTCTCCGACCTGCCGAAACGTGGTCTCACAACGCCCCCGCCGGGCGTGAATCAGATCACCCAGCACAATCAGCTGCCTCGCCCCGGTTACCGAAAGCACCCCGCACAGCCGCTCCAAAATTCCCGCAGTCTGATCCGGAACTGGAATCGCCGCAGCACGGAACGTGGCTTCCTTGCCAAAATGCAGATCGGCCACAAAGAGCGTTTGCCGGGCTGGCCACCAGACTGCGTGCGAAGGCAACAGTGTCAGCGATTCACCGCCGTACTGGATCGCGATTCCACCGGCCACCTCCGCGGTTGCAGACTGCGAGCTGACACGTGGCGAATTCGCTGCAGCACTGGAATCCATAGGAGTTCAGGCAGAAGCCGAAGGGCTAGCGGTCAAGGTACAGCACACGGCCGCAGTCGCGGCAGAAGACAATCGCACCAGTCCGAATGCGAACCAGATCCTGAGCAATTGCTTTTTGATCACAGGCTGTGCAGAATTCGTCCTCCACCACCGCCATACAGTTAGCGCCGTGAGCACCTCGGAGACGTTTCCAGTTGTCGCGGTCAGAACCGGGAATAATCTCTTCAGCAGCCGCTATCTGCTGCTGCAGCTGCTGAATCTCTTTCTCCAGCACTGGTTTGCTGCTCTCGAAATCCGCTCGCACCGTCTGCAAAGCCTTGCGGCGAGCCTGCAGGTCTGCCTCACACGATTTCAGAGCAGCATTGGCAGCGTCAACGGCTTCCAAAGCCATCAGCCCCTGCTCTTCAATCTCACCACGACTGGCAGTTGCCGCACTGATCTGCCCCTTGATGATATCGTATTCTTTATTTGACGTGGCGGTATTGAGTTGCCCCTGGAGCTTGAGGATTTCAGCCTCTTTGGACTTCAGTCGCAGATTCTGTTCATCTGCTGATTTCCTGGCGTCCCGAATCGCCTGCTTCTGTTGCTCAATCTGCTGTTCAGTCTGTGCGATTTGCTTTTCGGCGAGAACGATGCGGCGGGGGCCTTCGGACAGCCCCGCTTCTGCCCGGGCGAGCTGCTGCAGGAGGGAATGCAGAGCCTTGAGGGCAGCGGACGCGTCGGTACCCATGCTGGTGGATCCTGTGTGGGGTGCAATCAGAGCCGAGGCAGCGATGGAGCTATTACCAGCGCAGCACACTTTCATAGTCTAACGTTCCGCAGCCGGGAGTTCCAGAAAGCGACCGCGAAGTTTTCCGCACCACTTCAGCCTGCGGCGATCCCAGTGAAGTAGTCAGGTTCCGCCCCCACCCGCCACTTGATGTTGCAGCCAATACTGGGACGCTGCTCACCAATCACCGACTGTCCGGCCAGCACCGCATCACAAGCGGCACGCAGGTCAGCACCGGTCACGGGCAGACCATTGCCCGGACGACTGGAATCAAACTGACCGCGATACACGAGCGCATGATCGGCATCAAACAGGAAGATATCCGGAGTGCAGGCGGCCCTGTAGGCAATCGCCACCGACTGCGACTGGTCGTAGAGGTACGGGAATGTGTACCCGGCATTCCGGGCTTCCTGCTGCATCTGCAGTGGACCATCCTGAGGATGCGACCCCACATCATTGCTGCTGATACCAACAACCGCCAACCCCCGCTGCTGATACTCACGAGCAAACTCGGCGAGAGCAACGCGAATGTGCACCACAAACGGACAGTGATTGCACATGAAAATTACGCACAGGGGCCTGCCGACAAACTGCGAACGGGAGACCACAGTACCATCGACATTCGGGAGCGAGAAATCCGGGGCCTGGGTGCCCAGAGGAAGCATTGTGGAGGCAGTTTTGACCATGGGATATCCGTGATTCAGACCCGCGTTGATTCGTACGCAGTCGTGGACAGTCAGGTTTCCGGCACCGAACGCCGTCGCTGATGCAAACGATCCATCAGCGGCTGGATAATCGGTTCCGGGAGGAAGTGCTGCAAGCGCCGGCGCGGGTTTTCATGTGCCATTTCAGCAATTTGCTTGATCAGGGAACTTGAGATATGAGCGAACCGGTCTGCAGACATCAGAAACACCGATTCGATGGATTCATCCAGAACCCGATTCGCCAGCGTCATGGAAAACTCCGCGTCGAGGTCCGACAAAGTGCGTACACCGCGGAGCAGAATCCGACTGCCACACTGCCGCACAAATTCAACCGCCAGTCCGTCGAATGTTCGCACCTCCACGTTTGGCAGCCCTTCCAGCGCAGCGCGACAAAGTTCCACTCGCTCAGTCGGTGTGAACAGTGAATTCTTGTCCGGGTTGATGCCAATTCCCACGGTCACTCGCGAAAAAATGCGGCAGGCTCGCTGGATGATGTCCTGATGCCCCAGAGTCATCGGGTCAAAACTACCCAGATAGCATGCATGCGAAGCTGCTGTTTCAGAAAAGGCCATCACACGGGATTCCTGCAGGTGTTCAATTGGTAAGGAGTCCCCCGGTGGGGGTCGGACAGGCTTCGCCGGTCAGTGTGAAGGCACGCCGAGCTATTTCCTGCCCGGAACTCTTCAATACAAAGAAATAACGCCCTGGCACAAAACGCTCACATGTCTTCCACGGGAAATTGCTGAACAGCAGGTCACGAGTCACAAACTGCCCGGCCACATCCACTACCCTCTGCTGATCGTCCTCCACAACACACTCCACCCACAGGTCCTCATGCGGAGTGTTCAGGTTGCATTGGGCGATAATCGTTTCGCCAATCCTGAAGGTGTTTCCGGAATTCGCCAACTGGCCAGCCATCATCCGAGTACCGATGTTGAATGAGAAGAACTTGTCCTTCTCACGCAACGGTCGCTGAGAGTTGATCATCGTGCGTGCGACCATCGGATCCATGTCTTTCAACGGTAACCTGCTGCCTGCTTTGCGCGTACCGTACACGTCAAACTGGTAGTCTGCTTCAGCACCCGCCAGAGCAGCCAGCAGCGCGAGTCCAGCCCAGAGCAGCGGCAGAGGCAGTGTCGCCGGTCGAGCAGCAATCAGCCGCGCCAGAGCAACTCGCGGCGCTCCCACAATCCCCCACGGAAAACGCATCCGCCGCAACCAACTCCGGATCACCACAATGTCAGATTCCATCAGGTAAACCAGATAGCACGGAATGCAAATAAAAGGAAAGATGTAGAGCCCCAGCAGAAAAATTGTCAGCAGATGAAACGCAGCCCCAAAACCAAGCGCGTAAAACCGACCAATCGGTCGCCACACAAGAAATGGAAATGAAACCTCCCAGACAACCGTCAGATAGCCACTCGCCAGCAATATCGCAGGCGACATCGCCACCAGCTCGCCCAGCGGATTCGGGTAGTTCCAGTCGCTGAACATCCAATACCGCATCTGCTCGCCACTGAAAAATGCGGTCGTCTGAACCTTCGTGATCGCTGCTCCAAAATACACAAACGCAAACAGCATCTGAATCAGACGCGTTGGCCAGACCGGAAATGCAGGCGGAATCGCTGCTGCTCGCCCCTCTCTCCAGCGTCTCAGCACAGCATCAATCGACCATACGGCGCCACACTGCGAAATCGACAGAATCAACAGCACATGCGAAGCAATCACCGTGTACTTCGTCATCGTTCCCACGGCATCAAGCATGTTGAAGTAGATGTACAGCGGAGTGCCAATCAGCAGCGCGGGCCGCGTGCAGAATCCCAGAATTGCAGAGACCAACGCGAACAGCATCAGACAGTACAGGGCTGAAGCCAATACCGGCGTTAACTCCGGCAGCATCGCCCCATGCCCAAACAACTCCGCCAGCTGCTGCGGAGCACCATCACTCGAAAACAACTCCCGAACACGCGGAAAGCGACGAAACATCGGAATCAGTGCCACCGCCGGAAGAATCATCCGCACCAGCGCCAAACCGTATGGTGACTGCTCCGCATAAAAAAACTCATGCAGCTGCTGAAACAGGGACGGACGTTTCGAAATCGCAGTCATGACGGCAGCCCTGAAACGAAATAAAAAAACAGAACCACAGGCACTTCTCAGGCCTCAACTCAGTTCGTATTCACACCCGCACCGCTCTGCGGATTGAAAACCGGCGCGTCAACCGCGCCCCCGACAGACGAACGAGGATTGAAAAACGTGTTGTAGTACGGCCGCGCCGCCTGCGCCTGATTTCGCAATCGCGGATTGTCAGCGATCGTGTTGAGCGTCTGTGCCATAAACCAGTCCGGATTTGACTCGATCGGAGTCCCATCCGCTGCACAAATCGCCCGCAAACTGAACACTGAAACCTTGTCCTTGGGCTCAGCAAAACATCGATGCCAGAGATGATCTGGAGCGTTGTACTGCTTACCCCAGATCTCCTGAACCACGTAGACCCTGTCAATCGGAGGGTGACTGCTGTGGCGCAACACGTTCCGAATGTGCCGGGCCGCCAGATAGTTGCTGACGTCGTAATTCACGCGGTCAACACTGTTGAAGGGCTGAAATGGCCCCCACGGTTCGCGAATCTCATAGTAGTTCCCGGCAGCATCTTCACCAATGATGTGCGTCCGGTTGTCGTACGCCTGCCAGCCGCAGAACATGTCCCAGACTATGAAATACCCAAATACATTACCCACCATCGGCATCTTCAGAGCATGACCGACAATTCCGCCGGAAAGCACCAGAAACCAGCAGGTGATAAACAACCTCGACACCCAGCGGCGAATTTTCACCAGTCACCATCCTTCCCTGGAAGGCCATCGAACTTCACGGAAATCTGTTCGTTTTCGTGAATTCGGTCAAGACCTTCCCCCGGACGGAAAACCCGTTGGCAGAAGCCGCCGGAAAAATGAGACATGCCGGAACCGCACTTGCCAGGCCGCCGCTGTGCGGAGCCTGCCCGCCCCCATTCACACCACCCACGTCGTCTGTCAACAAAAAAAGCCGCCAAATCTCCGATTGCCGCAGGGGCGTCCCCTTCCTGACACCATTCCCAGCCGCCCTGCCGCCCAACTCCTCAACAGGCTGGGATCCCCGGCGTCCCCGGCATATCATCCCCGAAAGCCGTCATTCTGGTGAGCGCACCAATCCGCAAAGCAATCTTGAAAGCCAATCAATGCCTCGGGTGTATGTCAGAGAACTCAGGGATGGAGATAACGTCAACGAAATTTATCTCCTCGCAGATCGTCAACTGCGGGCAAACCGCAATGCCAACCTCTACTTCCTCGCAACACTTCGCGACCGAACCGGGGTGATCAGCGGCCTGATGTGGAATGTGACCGAAGACTCCGTGAAGGATGTCTCCGCCGGTGACTTTGTCCGAGTGCGGGGAAAAGTGCAGCAGTATCAGGGAAATCTGCAGCTGATTCTGACCGCTCTGCAGAGCGTTCCCGATTCAGCCTGCGACCCCGCCGATTTCCAGGTCCAGCCACAGGCCGCAGCCGGCCGGTTCCTCATTCGGCTCCGCGAACTTCTTGAGTCCATTCGTCATCCGGATCTGGCTGCACTCGCCTTCGCATTTCTGGGCAACACCGCACTTGTGAACAGCCTTTGCAGTGCCCCCGCCGGCGTTAAAGCGCACCATGCGTACATCGGTGGCCTGATCGAGCATGTTGTTTCCATGTGCGAACTGGCGGACCGCATCGCACCACTCTATCCGGCCCTCGATCGTGAACTGCTGCTGCTCGGAGTCCTGCTGCACGACATCGGCAAGGTTCGTGAACTGGCCTGGGACCCGGCACTCGTCTACACCGACGAGGGCCAACTGCTCGGACACATCCACCTCGGAAACGAAATTCTCTCCGAACTGGTCCGACATGCCGAACAGCAGCTGGGCAGACCACTCGAATCCGAGAAACTGCTCAGAATCCGCCACATGATCATCAGCCATCACGGCACCCGGGAATTTGGCAGCCCTGCCCTCCCAATGACCCCCGAAGCACTCGCTCTGCACCACATCGACGCGCTCGATGCCAAAATGCACGAATTCGTGCGTTCCATCGAAGATGATGTGAACACCGATTCCGCATGGACCCCGTTCAGTCCGCGAATGGACCGTCGCTTGTTCAAGGGGCAGTTACGACGGGACTGACGCATACCTCCAGCATCTTACTCCTTGCCCTCCCTTCGGCCGAGTCCCTCAACGGCACCGTGATCGTCGGTTTTCAGACAGCCCGAGCCCGTCACCGGAGCAACCCCACGAAACGCTTCGCAGCGGATTCCGCCAGCCTCTTTGCACCAGTAGCCTGCTTATTCCCCCCCGGGCGAGGCAGACAGCCAGAGCGGCTCACCAGCGTATATCAACCCAGACCAGCGCCTGATGCAACAGGCAAAAGTCGACAACTCCATGCTCGCCGGGCCTCAGCCGGTCACTGGATTTGAGACGCGTGTCGGGGTTCCGATCATGCAAGGTCACACTCGTTGCCGATCAACCGACGGACGACGTCGGCTCAGTACCGCGACAAGCAAAAAATGCCGCAAAACACACCACTCGACGAGCATCAGGCATCTGTATGGGGGGAATGTCCATGAAATTGCAGCAAGCTGCGGCTGTGTGCGTTCTTCTGCTGACCGCAGCAGGCGCATGGGCTCAGCAGCAACCGGCAGTTTCTGCCGCCGCAGGGACCTTCACGGTTACAGGTGACGTTGACCGCCCAGGAAACTTCAGCTTCAACCAACCGCTCACTGTGCGCGCAGCCATTTCAGCGGCCTCACCCGTCAGCGATGCAATCAACGTCACAGTACTACGGAATGGCCACGATCGTACCCACTCCACTCGACTGCTAAGGCTGTCGGCAGCCGATTCCGGCGAACAGGCGATGAGCGGAGACCTGTATGTCGTCGAGTCAGTCGCTACGCCTGCAAGGCCTGCACCTCCCAATGCCGTCCTCCGAAGCCCGGCCGGTACAACGGTGATTTCACTCGAAGACGCCGGCGTAGTGATTGGTGACGTACTGAAAGGTCTCGGATTGCCAGCCAACAGCGAGACGCGGGTCTCCATTCCCTGCCGCCTTCATGGCCAGCGTTCCCTCGATTCAGCACCGCTCTCCGCATCCGTTCAGCACGGCGATGTAATTTCCGTTGGCAGTGGGTCTGTCGCTACCTCTGACAGACAGCCGGGCATGCGTCCCATGGTTTCCGAATGGCGGGGCAACAGCGTCAGATCGGCCGTTCAGCAGCCCACCATTCCACGTTTGCCCGCTGATGCCCGTCAGCAGGCGAGCATCCCGGTACTGCCCGCTCCCAGCCAATCGCCCCCTGGATCAGCAAACCAAAATCCACCGGTCCTGCCCCCAGGCAACCCGGCCGCAGTCGCCACTCTGCCAGGTCTCCAGACATCAACCGCATCAACTCCCGGGATCCCAGCACCAAACACTGCGGCATCAGGCTCTGCCTCCCCCAAACCTGCCGGACTGCCCGATTTTTCACCGCGGTCTGCAGGAATGTCCGATAGCCGGGTTGTCATCGTAGGGGACAGTACCCAGACCGCACGTCGCTCCACCAACGGCAATGATGTGATCATGCTGGGGGACAGTCTGAGAACTTCTCCAGTCGCCCCTGCTCCGGCAGCACAGGCGCCTGTACCCGAAATACCGCGCGATCGAACTTCTTCCGCCGGCGCGACCGCCGGTCGAAATGTCTCCGGCAATGGTTCAAAAGTGCCGGTGACCGCGGCTGTCGCAACAAGGAAAAGTGACTCGCAGCCCCGCCCGTCAGCCACGACAACGGCTGCGACAGTGCCCGAAACAACACCTGCTCAAGTCCCACCCACACTGCACTGGGCTGTGATTCTGGGGCTGTTTATCGCTGGAACATGGATTCTTGGACGCTCCCTATTCATCGGCAGTGCCACAGCCCACTCGAACTCCGCAGTTTCGGTGTCCCTGGCTAACCCGGCAGTCGCAGTCCCGACGAACGTAATCAGCGGCGGCGCAAAGCAACCGGAAACCGTCGCAGTTGCGGAAGAGAAAGCCGCAGCCGTCACCTCCGGAGGCGAGGTGCCATGGCGAATCTACAGTGTGCCCACGGGGCTTCGAAAAACAGACCTGGACTCCACGCCTGCCGCCTCCGAGGACGAACTCGACCTGCTGATCGCCAACCGACTGCCGATCGAACGGATAACCCCTGAATTACCGCAGTCCCTCGAATTGTCGGGGCGTTCCGGTCTTCCACCTGGCAGGACGATTCGCCGTGTCGATGGTCCGCATTCACCCCTGCGGGGGCGACATGTGGTGGAGCGGGAGGAAGCCGTATCTCGTCGTGGGAGACCTCTCGAGGAGCGTCTGTCGCAGCTGATACGTACAGTTCCGGCGAGTGCTCCTGCACAATCCAGCGTCCCCGACCGCTCCGCCGGTTCTTCCGGAGCAGTTCGATGAGCGTGAGCATTGACTTTGGCAGCCGTGAAATTCGCAGCCTCGTACGCGCTGGTGTTGGCGGACGGCTCCGGCTCACTACTGTCCGATCTGATTACATTCTGATCCCCGATGCAGCCGCCGCTCGCAAATTGCTCCGCGAGGAGGGTTTGCCACATGCGGTCTGTGCCAGCGGCCTGGCTGTCTTCGGCGGTGGTGTGGAACGTGCGGAATGGCTGTCACGCGGTCCGGCGGTGCCGCTCTTCGTCGACGGCCGCATTCCCACCCGCGACAGCCTCGCCCGGCAAATTCTCGGAGTGCTCACTGAATCGGTTTTGCCTGAACCGCCGATTCGAGGTTCAGCCTGCGTTGTGTCTGTTCCTGGAGCAGGCCTTCCTCGAAACCTTCAGGAGAGCAACGAGGACTTCCTCGGACACCTGGTTCAGTTGCGAGGCTACCAGCCTGTGTTTCTGAGCTCGGCGGAGGCAGTTCTGCTGGCCTCGGGTGCCGCCACTGGATTCTCCGGCATTTGCGTTGCCGCTGGTGCAGAATCGACAGTGTGCTGCGCGGCCCGCCAGGGCCGAGTGATGGCCGAAAGTGGCATTCCACTCGGCGGACGCTGGCTGGATTCAGAACTCGCACGGCAATTTGGCGAGTGGACGTGGGATGAGTCGGGCGAAAAGCACGCAAATGCCACCGCCCTCGAACGCTGGCGACTCACAGCGCTCCGCAACAAATCTGCACCAACCGACGACAGGCTCTCCGCACTTTCCCGGCTTTTGTCCCTGATCACCCGTCGTCTGGCAGTCGCTGTTCGTGAATGCCTGCGAGCCTCAGGAGTGGAGTGGAGCGAGATACCGGTGATGCTTGCTGGCGGACTAAGCCAGATGCAGGAATTCCGGGTGCAGCTTCAGCAGGAATTATCGGGCGACGGTCGCACTTATTACCTGCAGGCAGTCAGCGACCCTGAAACCGCGGTGGTTCGTGGCGGACTGATCTTCGGCGAACTTGCATCCCGCTCAGCCGCCTGACGGATGCACCTGCGATCGTCGCGTTAAACTTCAGGTCGTGTACTCGGAATTCAGACGCACATACTCTGCTGTCAGATCTGAAGTCCAGAATCGCACGGAATGACTGCCCGAAGCCGGGCCTCCCGCAAGCGTCAGCTCAAGGTGCACATCACGATCGGACTTGATGCTGCGACTTAATGCAGAACTATCAAAGGGCACAGGAGTTCCTGCTCGGTAGACTTCTGTGCCGTTTATTCGCAGTGAAAGCCAGCAGGGATCGAACTCCACACCCGCGTAACCGGCAGCCGACACGATGCGTCCCCAGTTGGGGTCACCACCCGTGATCGCCGTCTTCACCAGCGGGCTGTTCGCAATTTCCTTTGCCATCCGAAAGGCCTCTGCCCGGCTGGCAAGTCCCCGCACATCAATCGTGATGAAATGATCGGCCCCCTCCGCATCTCGAATGATACTTGTCGCCAGCAGCCGACAGACCTCAGTAACAGCCTCTGATACCAATTCGAGGTCAGCTGCCGTCAACTCAAATTCCGCCGCACCTCCCGCCAGCATCAGCACCGTATCGCTGGTACTCATATGCCCATCCACGCTGATGCAGTTGAAAGTCTGATCCACGGCACGTCGGAGTATCACTGAGCACTGGTCGGCCGACAGTCGTGCATCAGTCAGCACCACCCCCAGCATTGTGGCCATGTTCGGTGCGATCATCGCCGCTCCCTTGCACACGCCGGATACCCGAATGCTGCCCGCGGATACCGACACATCCACCGAAAACAACTTTGGAAACGTGTCTGTCGTCATCATCGCTGTAGCCGCTGCCAGCAGATGCTCATCCGCACGCCCCAGTTCCCGGACTGCGGGAGGAATACCAGCCTCAAGGAGCGGCATCGGCAGGGGTACGCCGATCACTCCCGTTGAACACACCAGGACACTTTCAGACTCACATCCCAGTACTTCCGCAAGGAGCGCCGTCATTGCCTTCGCATCGCGAACACCCGGCTCACCTGTCGCAGCGTTGGAGTTACCTGAGTTGATCATCACTGCCCGCGTTTGTTCGGATGGAACCCGCTGACGCGAAACAATCACCGGCGCCCCACACACTTTGTTCGTAGTGAAGACTCCGGCAGCAGCAGCAGGGCGGTCAGAAACAAACAGAGCCAGATCAGCCTTGCCACTGGCCTTGATACCGCATGTGAAACCGGATGCCGAAAAACCAGACGGAAGTGATGCGGGCATGGGTGGTGGCGTGTCAAAAGTTCGAGTTGCGAAGAAGGGAAACGGCTAAGCGGTCCGAAAGCTACTCAACCAGCCGCACGCTGTAAATGCAGCGCGACTCAGGAGCCCTCGAATCCGTTCGAATCATCGCGGAAACAAGAATGCAGGGCTGCAGCGTGATCGAAGCGGCGCCGTCAGACTTCAGGGTCAGGCTGGCAACCCGAACCGCAACCGGAGTCAGCACCTGCAGCGGCGCCCCCACTGGAACGACTCCCCCCGGCGGATCCGCAGCGGCCACCACCGTTGGAACCGTTGCCAGACTCAGGATTCGTGGCTCCGTCGGATACTCAGCCAACACTGCAACACACTCACTCAACTCCCCACTGGAAAGCGTAGTGCTGCCAACGAGCGACGGGTACTTCCACTCTGCCAGCCCCAGCTTCTCAAGACACTCACGGGTCAGGCCACTGCGAATGACTTCAGCGTGCGTGGTCAGCAGAGCACCACTCCCGACAGCCGGCCGCAGCAGCAAAGGCACCAAACCTGACTCTGCTCCGCCACCAGATGCGTCTGCACTTAACTCAACACTGATTTCCGGAATGCCGTCCGGACCAGGTTCAAACTCACGCCTGTCTGCGTTCCACGCCCACACGTCCACTCCAACGCCCTGCTCAAGCAGTTGTGCCCACAGGCCGCTGGCACCCTCCAGCGCCGCGAACGGAAGAAAGCTGATACTGCAGCCCGGGGCCGGACACAGAGACGCAGGATGGTTTTCCAGCGCTGCAGTCGAGGCCGCATACGGTACCTGACCAGACAGCAGCCGAGCCAGGCCCGTGGAAGTGAATGCCAGCGTATTCGGGACCGAAATCCGAACGGCAGCCGGTACCCGAGGAAAAACGGCATCCGGCGAAACCACGCCGCGCCAGATCAACTCCGGATCAGCCGGTCCCATCTGCAACGCCGCAGACACAGTTCGATAGTCAGACAACGCCTGTTCGGCAGCCTCTTTGCAACGAATCGTTCTCGCTTCCGCCTCGAACGACGCCGGCCCCGCTCGCAGCAGATCATCCGTCAGCCACGCGTGAGCCGCGGCCAGAGCCGCAGACTCAGTTGCATGCTTCGCATGCAGCAGACGGCCGCAGTCCAGCCAGATGCTGATGACACAGAACGCGGTAAAACCGCAGCAGGCCAGAACTCCGGATGTCCACAGTGAAATCACGCCTCGACGCGAATCTCCACATTGTCCGCGGGAGAACACGTCAGGCCGTGACTGCCCTCGAAAAGTTGCAGGACCCGCCTGCCGAATGAAACCGGGACGCACGTTCCTCAGAGCGGTCATGGGACAGGCTCCGACCATCCGGTGAATTCGAAGTCGCATCCTGACGTCTTCCCGGTGCGATCATTCAGTAAACCGACCGCTCAGCCTGAAGTGCTGCAGGAGCAGGATCTTCAGTCCGGGAGCCATTTTCCACAGAACCATTTCCATCAGCCGGATCCCCGACAGGTGCAGGAGCAGGAGCACGTCCCGGCCCCGGTGCCGGTGGCTGCTGCCCGCGCTGCCCGGCCTCGTCTGTTCGCTCACCATCCTGAAAATAAGCGTCAGAAAAACCTGACCCCCGATAGTGCTCGGCACGGAATGGCTGCTTCAGAGACGGACTGCGGAGCCCAAGAATCTCAAGAAAAAACACCCGGTCTTCTTCACTGGCATCAATCGCAATGCCCCCCTCTCCCGGGCCAGCCTTGCTGTAAATCAGGTCGATATCGCCACGCTTTTGCGCCAGAAGTGCAATTCGAGCCTGCTCTTCATCCAGTTCCAGCGTCACGCTGTTGGCATTGGCCTGAGCGTTCTGCAGGGTGGTCGAAGTGCTGCCACGATTCACTGAAATCACCTTCACACCCTTGAACAGCGTGGCAGTCATCGCGTCGGACATGGTGGTCGAATTACGCCCGAAAGCCGGGTTCTGCGGCTGGATATTCGGCGAAACATTCAGATTCTGCACGGTCAGCTGCACGTCAACAAACTGCCCGGGCTTGAGTTTGCTGTTGAGCACTGCAGTGGTGGGACTGACCTGCACCACAACAGCCCGCTTGTCGTCTGCGACCTCGATCTCGGGGAAATCACCGATCGGGTAGAACATCGAACCTCGGAGCGGTTTGGCCGGCTCGATCTTCTCCCGAGCAATGCGGTTTACAATGGTGTCGATGTTGATCAGTGTATCCGGCTCCAGCTGCTGGGATCGGTCCCACGGACCGTTTCCGAGATGCGCCCGAGTGATCACCGTGCCGGCAGCGATCTCCGAAACCGCCATCGGCAGCGTACGTCGCTCACGCTGCGGTTCGGTTGTCTGGATCGGGTTAAAGGCCAGCTTCATAAAGTAGCCCGCCGCCAGCGTGCAGATGATGCCGAAGACGGCAACGGTCAGCATCCAGGGTGTCAATCTCACAGGTGGGCTCCTGAAATCGTCTTAGGACTTTTCCAACTCTTCAACGGTAAAACTCAGCTGCCTGTCGCCGCACTCTGCACACTCGGCAACGGTGCGGCACAACGCTCCGCAACCACCCCCGCTCGCGCTTCGATGTTTCGCCCCGAAAGGCCAAAACCGATGCACCACAGCAGATCAGGGCTTGCATTCTGCATGGGTACCGCAACAGATACGTAACCGGTTTCGCCCACGTAGGCCGCAGGCTGGACCACTATGCTGCAGGCAACCGACAACTCCGCTCCAAGCACATCAGCTACACGCTGCCGAACGGCTGACTCGCCGGCTCCCGAAATACTCATGTAACGCGCTCCAGCCTGTGCTGCAGAAGCCACACGAGCCTGGGCTGACGTCAACATCGAAAACTCAACCAGTGAAAAAATCAACAGCAGAAACATCGGCAGCACAAGCACGAGTTCCATGGACAGAACCGCGCCCCGACGCTTCCGGGAATGCCGGACATTTGCTGTGCTGCGCTTCACTCAAACACACCCTTCAGAAACATCCACAACCGAAAGTCATCGGCTTATCGGCAGTTTCCGCCGGTCGGCAGGGTTTTCCGGCAAGAAATTCCGACCTGCCGTCGGATTCCGTGAACGAATGGGGCGAAAAGTGGTTCTGGAGAAGCGTTAACAGTTGTGCCGATTAGTCAGCCAATCTCGCCCGCGTGCCTCAGCCCTGCCAGCCCGCACACAACACCCCACCCAAAACGCCCAGCCACAGCGACGCTGCCACAGTCGGCGTGCGGCCGACCTACTCCGCCAACCATCGCAGCAGATCCTCTACCGTCGGCACACCGCGCCGCTTCAAATGAAACAGCAGCCAGTCACTGCAGATCAGAAACAGTACTCCCAGCAGAAAAGCAGGCCACCACGCACACATGCGGCCCCAGTAAACCGTTGGATCACCCGTGGTGCAGTAGCCATAGATCCACACTGGCCACAGGTGCACCACATGGTGCAGCAGATAAATTGTCAACGAATAACTGCTGAAACGCTGAGCTCGCTGCAACAGACTCGGAGGAATCCGAAAGACTTGTTCCTCGTCAATCCAGCGATGCAGCCAACTCAGCATCACAACCACCATCCCCAGAACCCCCACCATATAGCTCAGCGATGCCGGAAACATCGTCCACGCAGACAGCCACCGCTCGCTCCAGGGCAGGGTCTTCCGTATCGCTGCCAATACCACCACCGCAAGAATCACGCCGAAAGCAGCGCGCTCGAGCATCATCCGCTGCCGCACTGCTGATAGCTCAGGATCCAGCAGCACCGGCGCTGAAAGGAACCCAGCCAGTGGCAGCGCGATCCAGGGAAAGATCGGGAAATATCCGGTTACCAGGAACCCCGTGAACAGCTCAGGCAACGTGAGGTCCGTCTCGAAATACCCGTTCACCCAATAAGCTGAATAATCGGCCAGGCTCTGCATCAGCGGACTCAGCACCACGGACAGTATGATCGTCAACAGTACCGCCGGAGCCGGCATCACTCGAACCACATTCAGCAGACACATGGTGCACCCGAGGAATGTCAGCACATCCCAGGTAAACAGATCCTCAGGCAGCCAGACCATCCCGTTGAACACAAATCCCAGCCCCACCAAAAACAGTCCCCGACGAATCGTCTCCCGGGAAATCTGCTCCGCCCTCACACCCCGCCGCTCACGAGCACGAAGCCATATCCAGTAACTCACACCTGACAAAAACAAAAATATCGGCGCGCCAAATCCATCCGGACTCCAATCCCGAGTGCCCGCAAGGTTCTCAAGAAAATGCACCAACACCATCACGGTGACCGCATAGCCCCGCATCAGGTCAATCGAACAATACCGAACACTCTTTGATGTCGTCACAGCATTTACCTTCACTGCGTCTCTGTGAGCGTTCCCAGCCAGTCAATCACCATCAACAGCAGCTCAAATGACAACAGCACTACAATGATCCACTCCAGCAAATGACTCCGACGGCTGCTGATAAAGTCGCTCATTCGCTGGCCACAAAGCTCATACACCCTCTCAAACACCTCCAGCTGCTCACGCAGGTGCTGTAAACGCTCTCCCAGTCTTGATTTTTCACGCAGTCGTTCCGCTGCCTGACTCGAAAGCGTCGGAGGATAGATCACCGGACATTCAATCAACGGTGCCAGACGTGCCAGCAGAGCCTTTGCGGCAATCATCTGCTGAAAACGCTGCCGCAACTGCTCCCGACGGTCCAGCGTCGCAACTGACAACTCAAACGCCACAGCCGTGTCCTCGTCCAGCTCGCACCACCGATCATCAATACGCTGCTCCAGACCGCTGACCTCCGCATGCAGCCAGAAATACTCCAGCGTTGCACCTTCCACCGCCGCAATCCGCTCAGATGCACCCGCAAGCCCAATTCTGTCTGACCCCACGCAAATCAGCACCCCCTGCAACTGGATCAGGAGTGGAGGCTGGTCCATAGCGCTGCCCCCACCGGACGCCCATGATCGCAGTGCCTCCAAAGCCGAAACATCCAGCGAATACTCCGTACCGACGATCGGCTCAGAAAGTGTCAGCAGCTGCAGAGTCAGACCCTCGCTGATTTCCGCTCGCCGCAAAGCTTTCCGAAGTTCATCCGCAGAACCCCAAGCGGCCCGCACCCGACGTTCCAGGCGTCGCGAGCCAAGGTCGATCGCTTCCAGCCCCTCGGGAACCCGGCCCGCCAGCAGAACATGGCGGATGATCGCCCCGGAAATCGCCTCTGCACCAACCACTGCTGACACGGCACGCCCCAATACCTGAAAGATTTGATCAAACGCGAAGCCCCATCACAGAAACTTCACCGCCGCTCCAGCTCCGCTGCCAACCACCCTGCGACGCAGCCAGCCGAATCGAGAACCCCGTTCAGGGTGGAATCAAACAAATAATCACCTACCACAAACAAACCCGCATGATCCACTGGTTCCGGCTGATGCCGAAAATCCAGCCGAGTTGGACGTTCACCACCCGGCATCGCACTCACAGCTCCAATCCAGCGATGCACCCGTCCCTCGATCAGCAACTCCGATGCAGAATCCTGATCCCGAGGCAAGGTGCGAACCGCCGCAGCAATCAGCTGCTCATCCGTCATTCCATTGAGCTCCACTGCAGCTGCACCACCGAACAGCCAGCCGAGAATGCCGAATTCAGAACCCGGCTGACGCGCGGTCTCGTCATACACACAACATCCGCCCCATGCATCCAGCATACACCACGAGTCCACCAGCCATGACGACCAGAACCGGCGACGAAACAACACCGTCACCCGCAGATAGTGCGCCGGATGGTCGTGATGCCCCATGTGCCTTGCCATCGCCCGCCGCAACCGCTCGCCGCGAAACTCCAAAGCTGTCAACGCCAGCATCGGCAGGCAGAGCACCACAGTGTCGAAATCCCGCTCAATCTCTCCGTCGGCACAGCCAATTCGCAGTCGCATCACACCGCTGTCCACGCCTGCCACAGACAATACCCGCTGCCGCAGACACACCTCCATCGCTGTCCGTTCCGCCAGCCGCTCCACCAGCTGCTCATTACCCCCGGCAATGCTGTACAACCGCATGTAGCGAGGATCATTCATCAGGTAATTCTGCAGTCCATATCCAACACTCGTCTGCTCCCATTCCGCAGCCAGGTCACTGTGAATAAGCGTCTCAACAAATGCCTGTAAGGAGTGCGAACCCAGCTGCGAACGCTCGCTCTCAAATCGCTTACGCTCCACCGCCGAATTACCCGTGACCGCCTCGCCACAGAACTCCGAATTGTCGGATTCGTAGAACTCACGAGCACTCATGCGGTCCCGGGATCGCTCGTGAAAGTCCAGCCAGCCACGCTCAACGGCAGGTCCCAGACCGCCTCCAACGTCCTCCAGAGTCGCATACCGCCGGTCGGAAAGAAACACAGAATTGCCGCCCATTGGCGTAATCGACAGTCCGAGTTCAGCCACCAGTTCCTTCAGAGGATCCTCGTCGATCGGTGAATAATCATAAAACTCCGCCGCTCCCGCTTCGTATGCCGCCGCAAACCTCGAAAAACGCGGCGTTAACACCTTGCCCCCCAACCGCTCGCTGCTCTCAAACAGCGTCAGGCGAAACGGGCGATTTGCCAGCTTTCGCAGCAGATATCCCGTCATCAGGCCGCCCGGACCTCCCCCCACAATCGCCACATGCATGCCAGTGAATCTCTCGGTGCTCAGGCCAAAATCCGAATTCCGCGTTGTCTGTCCGCATTCTATTCAGCCAACCTGAAGACAGCGTGAAGATGCCCGGATTCACAGCGAAAGTCCAGCTGAATGCTGCTCAACCTTGCTCGTCCCCGGAACAGCAGCTGCACCCAGCTATCCCCTGGCCACTTGTGAAACCATTGCCCACACAGATACCATCCGGCAAACCGACACCAAAGGCCAGACAAAACGAACCCAGACCGCTCGCCAACTATCATCCCCAGGACCACACCACATGGCCTTTCGTATGGCAGCCCTGCTGCCTCCACTCCTGGCTGTCCACTGCCTCCTGCTCTCCCCAGTCGCGGCCACTGATCCCCAATGGCAAACCCAGACCATCGAAGGCTGGACCGTCCACATCCGCGACAGTCTGCTGATGGACCAACCGCAGGACACCAAAAAAGCTCTCGAACTGTTAACAACCCAGCTCCACGAAATCATCCGCGTTGTTCCTGCCCCAGTGGTCACGGAACTCCGCAAAGTCCCCATCTGGTTTTCACCGGAGTATCAGGGTGAGCAGCCCCGCGCTGAATATCACCCCAGCGCTGGCTGGCTGAAAGACAACGGTCGCGATCCCGCCATGGCCAAAGGGGTTGAATTCAGCAACATCCGCATCTTCGAACGCGAGACCCGGCGGATGCCCAACTTCACTCTTCATGAACTCGCGCACGCATACCACGACCGCGTGCTTCCCGGTGGCTTTGACAATCAGCAGCTCAAAACGGCCTTCCAAAACGCCCGCGATAAAGGACTCTACGACCAGGTCGAACAACGCTTCGGCGACGGCCGCTCGGAAGTTGTCCGCGCCTATGCCATCACCAACCCCATGGAATACTTCGCCGAATGCAGCGAAGCATTCTTCTCCACCAATGACTTCTTCCCCTTCAACCGCGAACAACTCGAAAAACACGATCCGCAGATGTTCGCACTGCTCCGAACCCTCTGGCAAACCGCCGAAGCCGACCAGTCAGCACAAAACTCAGCTGCGTGGCAGGATTGGAAATACTCCGGGTCCATCTGGCTGCTCACCACACCCGAGGGTGCAAATCTGCCCGCCGACGTGCAGCTCACAAACTTCCCGGTACTCGTGAAAATCCACCGGGATTTTCTTGACTTCACTCAACTGCAGCCCCTCGGCCAGGACCTGCGTTTCGCCTCCGCATCCGGCCAACCACTCGCCTTCCAGATCGAACACTGGGACCCCGCCGCAGGCACCGCCGACATCTGGGTTCGTGTCCCATCCATCCAGGGTAACTCCAGACAGCAACTGCTGATCTACTGGGGTAATCCAGCGGCCGCCAGCCAATCCAGCGGCGAGGCGGTGTTCAACGAAGGCAACCACTACCGCAGTGTCTGGCACCTCGCGGATCCGGTCGCTGATGAAGTCGGACACACTACCGTCAAAGATCATGGCACAACCAGTACTGCAGGCGTGATCGGTTCTGCTCGGCATTTTTCCGAAAACAAAGGCATTACCGGCGGCGAAGATATCGCCGCACTGCCCGTCAGCTCAGAAGAACACAGCACCGAACTCTGGTTCCGCACCGACAAAATGAATTCCACACTGATCGGCTGGGGTAACGAGGCCGGCCAGGGAAAAGTCGTGATGCAATTCCGCAGCCCACCCCATATTCGCATGGACTGCTACTTTTCCGATGGGAATGTCTCCAGTGAAAGCCGGCTCCCACGCGGCGAATGGACGCACGTCGTGCATACATATCGACAGGGCGAGGCGAAGCTGTACGTCAATGGAGTCCTCGATGGCTCCAGCAACCGCAGCGGCAGCCCGCTTAACATCAAAACACCCGCCAGACTCTACCTCGGCGGCTGGTACGACAATTATCACTTCAACGGTGACCTTGATGAAGTCCGAATTTCCAGCGTCGCACGCTCCCCCGAATGGATTCGACTGCAGTACGAAAATCAAAAGCCAGCTCAGATGCTCTCCGGAGTGCTCGTAAGGCCGGGCAGCGAATTCACTGTCTCACCAACCGAGATGACCGTCCACGAAAACCAAACAGCCACCATCCGCATTACCGCCGATGGTGCTCAGAAAATCGTCTGGCTGCTTAATCGTAATGGTCGAGAGACCATCGTCGCCACTGATCAGCTGAGTTACAACTTTCACGCCGGACGCGTGGCAGCCAGCATGGTCAGCCCACAATCGGATTCCACCCCAACAACGCGAACCAATCCCGATCCCCTGCAGGCCACGCTCACTGTCAAAGCCATCTATCCCGACGAGGTGAAATCGCAGGACATATCCATCAGCATCGTCGATGATATTCCGGAACCGGAATTCACGCTTGCCGCCCCCGCAGGATGGGACGGCCGGCAACCCATCGAAATCATCCCGAACCTCACCAACCTCACCGCTATGCAGGCGAAAGATGCTGCCCAGCTCAACATTCACTGGTCCGTCGACGATGTGGCAGCGATCACAACCGCCACCAGCGATCGGCTGGTGCTGAACCGCAGCATGGGAAGCGGACAACTGAAAATTACTGCCGCAATTGACAACGGCGGTGTTCCCATCATCCGCTCAGCAATCATCACAGTTCAGGAACCGCCACTCTCACGGGATCCCTGGATTACTTGCCCGGCACCGAACAGCGAACAACCCGAAGATAACCAGTTCATCGCTCGTGAAGGTCCCGCCGCAGACAGTACGTCCTATGGCACGCTGCGATACACCGGTACACTCACGGAAGCCGCCGATTCCGTGTTTCTGAAACTCTTCGCGGACGATCAACTCTTCGCCACGCAAACCTCACCCCTGGATGCCAACGCCCAATACAGCCTCACCCTCAAACTCAAACCCGGTCTGATCAAGTACCGCACCGAATTTGGCCGCAAAACAGGCGACAGTGAAACCGTCCTGCACCGTGCTGCCAACATCGTCTGCGGTGATGCCTTCATCATCATCGGTCAGTCCAATGCCGTGGCCACCGATTTTGGTAAAGATAATCCGCTGTCCGCGAATGAATGGGTCCGCACGTACGGAGCAACCGCGGGGGACCCCAACGGTGCCCGTCTGAAACTCTGGGCACCCGCGGAAGCTCGCAGTCCCGGCGGCCGCTCCGAAATCGGCTACTGGGGCATGGAACTCGGCCGCAGACTCCTTGAGAGCGAACGCGTCCCCGTCTGCATCATCAACGGGGCTGTCGGAGGGACACGCATCGATCAGCACCAGCGGAACCCCGACGACCCCACCGACGTGAACACCATCTACGGACGATTGCTCTGGCGCGTTCGCGAGGCCCGGCTCACACACGGCATTCGCGCCGTCATCTGGCACCAGGGCGAAAATGATCAGGGGGCCGATGGTCCCACCGGCGGCTTTGGCCATGAAACCTACCGCCAGTTCTTCATGCAGCTCGCCGCCAGCTGGAAACAGGACTATCCGAATATCCAGCACTACTACGCCTTTCAAATCTGGCCAAAGTCCTGTGCCATGGGAATCGATGGATCCGATAACCGACTCCGCGAGGTCCAGCGAACCCTGCCACGGCTGTTCTCCAACCTCAGCGTTATCTCCACACTTGGCATTAAACCACCCGGCGGCTGCCACTTCCCCGCTGACGGATACGCCGAATTCGCCCGCTTATTGCATCCCATGCTCCAGCACCACATCTACCAGCACCCAGCCGCAGATTTCAATCCACCCAACCTGCAGCGCGCATACTTCAGCTCCGACGCACGTACCACACTGGTGCTCGAATTCGACCAGCCCGTCATCTGGTCCGATAACCTTGCCAGTCAGTTTCACCTCGACGGCGAAGAACAACAGGTACTCTCCGGATCCACTGCCGGCAACCTCCTCACCCTGACGCTCAAACACCCCTCAACGTCGCGCACCGTCACCTACCTCGACAGCAACAACTGGAACCCGGATACGCTGCTCCTTGGACGAAATGGCCTCGCCGCACTGACGTTCTGCGATGTGCCAATTACAGGATACGCCACGGGAACAGACTGACCTGCGAGCATGATGGCAGGTGGACCTCCACATTCCCCACGCTATCCGCCGACGCTCTAATTCTGTTCTCGTTGCCAGAAGTCAAATCATTTCCGGCTCCATCGAACCGGAGTTCAGCAACCCGCGATCGACACGATCAACCCAGCAACTCCTCCACAACCCGACCATGCACATCCGTCAGCCGAAAATAACGCCCCTGAAAACGATACACCAAACGCGTGTGATCGATCCCCAGCACCTGCAGAATCGTCGCATGCAGGTCATGCACATGGACCGGGTTCCGAACGATGTTGTATGAAAAATCATCGGTCTCACCCCACGTCATGCCCGGACGAATTCCACCCCCCGCCATCCACACCGTAAAGCAACGCGGGTGATGATCACGCCCGTAGTTTTCGGACGTGAGCTGTCCCTGACAGTACACTGTGCGCCCAAATTCACCACCCCAGATCACCAGCGTCTCATCCAGCAATCCACGCTGGCGCAGGTCTTCCACCAACGCCGCAGCCGGCTGATCCGTGTCCCGACACTGCCCCTCAATCTGCCGCGGCAGATTCAGATGCTGGTCCCAGCCGCGATGAAACAACTGAATAAACCGCACCCCGCGTTCCGCCAGACGTCTCGCCAGCAGACAATTCGCCGCAAATGTGCCGGGCGTCCGCGATTCAGGCCCGTAAAGATCGAAAATGTGGTCCGGTTCCCCCAACGTATCCGTGAGCTCCGGTACGGATGTCTGCATCCGGAAAGCCAGTTCGTACTGAGCAATTCGAGTGGCGATCTCGGGGTCCGCGACTTCCGCCAGCTTCTGCCCATTCAGCTCGGCAAGATCATCCAGCAACCCGCGGCGAAGCCCGGCATCAATGCCTCCGGGATTCGACAAATACAGCACCGGATCGCCGGACGAACGAAACTTCACCCCCTGATACTGTGACGGCAGAAACCCAGCACCCCACAGGCGATCATACAGCGGCTGGTCATTTGGATTGCCGCTACCCTGCGAAATCATCGCCACAAAGGCTGGCAAATCCGCGTTCTCAGATCCCAGTCCCCACGACAGCCACGCTCCTATGCTGGGACGCCCTGCCAGCTGCGCTCCCGTTTGGAAAAATGTCACCGCCGGATCGTGATTGATCGCCTCCGTATGCACCGACTTCAAGATGCACAGCTCATCAGCAATTCGAGCGGTGTGCGGGAGCAGTTCGCTAAGCCAGGCACCACTGCTGCCGTGCTGACCAAAACGATATTTCGACGGCGCAATCGGGAAACTGGCCTGACGTGACGTCATCCCCGTCAACCGCTGACCACCACGAACCGAATCCGGCAGTTCCGCCCCCCGCAGCTCCCGCAAACCCGGCTTGAAATCAAACAAATCCAGCTGCGAAGGCGCGCCAGACTGGAACAAATAGATCACCCGCTTTGCCCGCGGCCGGAAATGCGGCACCCCCGATGAACCTGGTGAAGCCACCGCGTTCTGTCCGGACATTACCCCCAACAGCGAAGCCATCGCTGCCGTTTGCAGAACCCCGCGACGTTGCATCAAACAGCCCTCACTCCCTCATGACCGCCTCATCCAGATTCAACACCAAACTACAGACCGTCGTCCAGCTGGCAAGCACCGCAGGCGATGGAACCGCTTCCACAGGAGATTCACCGATGCTGATGAGCTTCGCAGCGGCTTCGGGATGCGCAGCAAAGTACTTCTCTGCCCGATTCAATGCTCGCATCAGCACCGGCAGCTCCTGCGGACGCGGAGTCCGCCCAAGCACCCGCAGGAAGATCAAGCGGATCCGCTGCTCCGGATCCAAACCAGACTCCCGCAACACGGTCTGCGCCAACACCCGCGCGGCTTCCACGAAAGTGACCTCATTGAGCAGCGTAAGGGCCTGCAGAGGAGTGTTCGTGCGAGTCTCGCGGACAAAACACAGCTCCCGCCCCGATGCATCAAATGTCATCATCGATGGCGGAGCAGCCGTGCGTTTCCAATAGGTGTACAGACTCCTCCGATAGAGATCCTCACCATGCCCCTGCACAAAATCCGTCCCGGAAAGCTCCTTCCATAAGCCCGCCGGCTGATACGGCACCACCGACGGACCACCCAATCGCTCCACAAGCAGTCCGCTGGCCGCCAACGCCTGATCGCGAATCATCTCCGCCGACAAACGCAGCCGAGGACTGCGCGCCAGCAGACGATTTTCGGGATCCGCCTGCTGCAGCGCCGCAGTCACCGTGGAGGACTGACGGTAGGTGGCCGACAGCACGATCAGTCGGTGCAGGGCTTTCACGTCCCAGCCACTGCGGATGAACTCCATGGCCAGCCAGTCGAGCAGTTCCGGGTGGACCGGGGGTTCGCCCTGTGAACCGAGGTCGTCAACCGTCTTCACCAATCCCGTACCAAAATGCAGCTGCCACGCCTTATTAACGGCCACGCGGGCTGTCAGCGGATGATCGGCTGACACCAGCCACTGCGCGAACTCGAGACGGTCCTTCAGCGGCAACTCCCGGCCACCCGAAAGAGATGCGGGGACATGACGCGTCACCGCTTCGCCCGGCTTGTCGTACTCCCCACGCTTCAGCACATAAGCCGGACGCGGCTCCGGAAGCTCCTGCATCACCATCACCGTGGAGAAATTCTCAATCGCATTCCGCCTCGACTCCCGCAACCCGGACAACGCCTGCCAAACACTGCGAATGGGTTCGGGCGATGCGGTTTCAAGAAACCACGTGTCGAGCTTGTCCTGCTGAGCAGTCGTGCGGGTGTCGGCGGACATTAATGCAATCTCGCTGATGGACTGCGAAATCGACAGTCGCCGCATGTCGTCCTCTGAGAGACAGTCCTGGTAAACACGCAGCTCATCAATCAAGCCGTTAAAGCTGCCCCCGGGAGCGCTATAGCCGATCCGCAAAGGGTCCCTCGAATTGAAGGGCTGATTGAGCTCATCAACCAGAACTCGATTACCACAGAGCTGGCCGTTGATGTAAATGCGGACGCCCGATGCAAAACGCGAAGCATCATAGCTGAACGCCACGTGCGACCAGCGATCCCGAGGCAACTCCTCTGCAGACTCGACCCGAATGGAATCGTCCAGCCAGCGTTTCACCAGATTCACCTGCAGCCGGCCATCGTTCAGAGCAAAACTGTAACCGTCGCCTTCAGACTGATCTGTCATCCGCGAAACAATCGTGCCCCTCGAAGTGTCTCGCGGAAAGACCCAGACGGAAAAGGTGAACTGATCGAGATATCCCAAATCGGCCATGTCGCCGACAGTGGCGAAATGCCCGTCTGTCACATCAAGCGCCTGCTGGAAAACACCGGAAGCGTACTGCAGCGGCGAAGTCGATGCAGCGTTGGGAACGGGATCTGCCTGCGAGGAACCGTCCAGTTTGCAGTGCAGCGCCAATTTCCGCGTGGGAAACCACTGGATCGACTCTGCCGTACCAGCAGCCACCTGCTGGCGAAACTCAGCCTCCCAGCCTTCGCGAGCAGCTTTCAGCGGAGCCTGCAGCGCGCTGAATTGCTGTTCCGTTTCTGCCAACCGCCGCTCGAGAGCCATCAGTTGCTGCTGTTCGCTGCGAGTTGGCGCGGGAATCAGCGGTGGAGAATTGCCGAACTTCACCGCGCGGCCACGTTCCGGAATGCTGTTGAAGAACGCGTAGAGCCCGTAGTACTCCCGCTGTTTGATCGGATCGTACTTGTGGTCGTGGCAACGGGCACAGCCCAGTGTAAGCCCCAGCCAGACAGTGCCAACGGTGTCCACACGATCCACCACATATTCCACCGCGTACTCTTCTGGAATAATTCCACCTTCTCCGTTGCCACGATGGTTCCGGTTAAAGCCCGAAGCGATCTTCTGCTCGAGGGTGGCATTCGGGAGCAGATCACCGGCGAGCTGTTCGATAGTGAACTGGTCGAATGACAGATTGGCGTTGTACGCATCAATCACCCAATCTCTCCAGCGCCACATGTCGCGATGCCCGTCGCTCTGATATCCATTCGTATCCGCATATCGCGCTGCATCCAGCCACCGCGACGCCATCCGCTCACCATAGCGAGGTGACGCCAGCAGTCGATCCACGACCGCCTCAAATGCCCCCGCCGATTCGTCCGCCAGAAAGGTCGCCACCTCCGCAGGAGTCGGCGGCAAACCCGTCAGGTCCAGAGTCACTCGCCGGAGCCATGTTCCGCGAAGGGCAGGAGGCGCAGGCGCGAAACCAGACAGTTCAAGCCGATGCAGAATAAAGTGATCGATTGCGTTGATGGGCCAGTCACCGCGGTGTACAGCAGGCAGTGCAGGCTGCACCGGTGGCCGGAACGCCCAGTGCCCCTCGAAATTCGCGCCCTGTTCGATCCACCGCCTGAGCACTTCACGCTGAGCGGTTGTCAGGCTGCGACCACTTTCGGGGGGCGGCATGACCTCAGTCGCGTCGGCAGCCACAATGCGCCGATACAACTCACTGGATTCCGGGCGCCCCGCCACCAGCACCCGCAGGCCAGCCCGGTCCGCAAACAAATCCTCAGACTGATCCAGCCGCAAATCCGCCTTCCGCTGCTGCTCGTCGGGCCCATGACAATGAAAGCAGACATCCGACAGAATCGGTCGCACATCCCGATTGAAATCCACCTGCTGCGCCAACGCAGCCGGAACAGACAACGCCAGCCACAGCAGAACACAGAGGCCCCTCGTGAATCCCGGAAAAACCATATCACCACCCTGCTCTGCTGATACCACCAGCCGCCGACCGCCGCGGGCTGACTCGAATTCTACTGCAACAGGCGTTTGAATGCAGCTGAAAACAGTTTGCCAGCGTTACATGTCTCCAGCAGTCGGGCGGAACCCCAATCACCTTGACTTTCCGGCAAAGAGTGGTCCCGGGAGGGTCTTCCGAAAGCCAATCCCCGCGACGATCGCACGACGGCTACTGAGCAGGAGCAGCAAAGGAGAATTCTTCGCCCAGCAGCTCTATCAGCTGATCCGCGTTCAGATCCACAAGGTCGTAGTTCTTTTCAAGCTGCAGGATCCGCAAAGGAAGTCGGTGTGTAAGGTTGCCAGCCGTGGGTCTACTGCCTGTGATTCCAGGCCGCGATCTGCGGCGATTCGGGTCCCAGTAGAGTCGTTCAAGGACTTCAAAAATACAGGGAATTCGCGTCAGATACAGACGTTTCAGAACCTCTGCCGTGATGTGATCCAGGCTGCTCACCCGACTCCGCATGAACAACGCATTGTATCGCGGTGCCAGGCGCAGGAGCTGCCACGAAACAAACAGCAGGTGCCGATAGAAATGTCTCGAATTCCTCGGCTCAAAAATGTAGTGATAGTCATTCCGGACCACACGCTGCCCATCATTCATCGGACAAATGGATTCAAAGAACAACAGACTTAGCCACGTCCAGAGCCCGGCGTCCATCGCCGTTTCTTCCGCATTCAACTTCTGCAGAACCACAGACAAATACCGCGATGCCTCACCCTTCGTCTCAAAAAACTCCGCCTGAATCTGCACGTCCGGGCTGACCACTTCCGTCAGCCGGTCATCCTCCAGCAGCTCAAACGGTGGTTCCGCCGACGGGTTCTGACGCAGATCAGCAAGTCGCTGACGGAAGGCGTCTGTTCCCTGCTGACTGAAGCGCCGGACTTTCACTGCGAATCCTCCCAACCCGCTTCACCGGCTCGCCGAGTCAGTCGCTGCCGCAACTCGTGCTGACGACAGAATTGATTCACGACCTCATCGATCCAGTCATCCTGCTCTTCAGCCCCTTCGTCATCGGGGGGAGCCAACCATTCCGGATGCAGCTGCACCGCAAACGCCCTCCAGCGAGTCTGCCACGCGTCCGGCAAATCGTCATCCGCCTTGTCCGAGAGCACCTGTTTCAGAACCTGACGCACAACCTGCGGGTAGATCAGCGAATACACCAGCGGGTCTGAGCGGAGCTGGTCACGCAGAAAAGAAAGCTTGTCGTTTATCAGCAGAAACACGTCCGCAGTTCTGTACTCCACACGCCACGGTTCATCCCCCAGGTCACCGGACAATTCCACCGGCAGAATTCCCTGCCGTCCGGTGGCCGTCTTTTTGCCGCCCTTAAGCGGGCGAATATTCTCGGCCACCCCCAGCAACCGCCGGAAGGGATCCCTGCCATCGACGATTTTCAGCGTGAAGTACACATGCTGCCCGGCCAGCCCCTGCAGGAGGCGATCGGGTGGCGGAGTCGGGCTGGCGACGGTGCCCCATTCAAACCTCGCCACGCGACTGGAGCCCGCGCAGGTGGCTTCCATGACAAGCCTTGCATCATCAGGAACCGCGAAGCCGGTGAGATTGATCGAAGCGTCAAAACTGCGGGGATCTCCGTCGAACACTTCAATCTGCACGTTCTGCTGCGGAATGCGCCGTCGCCCCGTGGAATTGACTCGTTTGATCATTCGTTTGGCCCTTCCATCTCCTCCGCAGAACCTCGCTGAGACCGCGTCTCCTCAATCCGCACATACAGGTCGGCATGCAGATCAAAGCCGTCGGCAGAAAACAGAAAATCCGGCCCGGAACACGTCAGCAGCAGCTCGTTGCCGGAAAGACTCTTCACTTCCACCTGCTGACCACTGAACCGAATCACACTGGGTTTCCGCCTGAAATCAAAATCAAAGCTGCTCCATTTCTTCAGTGGATTCCCCGACAGTACGTCATAAGCCACCGACACCTTCAGCTCTGCTTCCGCCGGCATTGGTTCGTGAGTTGTCGGAACAATTCGGAATCCACCTCGCCGGCCGTCAAGACGAAACCATCTGAGTTTGAGCGGAAGGTCCGCGAGACGCACCGGAGTGCTGCCTTTGCGGTCCGGCGATCCGGCACGCTGCGGAGCATCCCGGCGGGGAATCGAAAAGAAGTCGCTCAACAGATCGAAATCCGCCTGCCTGACGGGAACCGTCAGAACCTCCACCAGCAGATCGACAATTGATCGGCAGAATTTCACACGACCGCCCCAGCCATACTTCCAGAACTTCTTCGGACGGTCGGCGGACGAATGCCAGTCTTCGTGAGCAGGGTTTTCGGAGTCACCAAGGAGCTGTGCGAGGGGTCCGGTGTCGACAATCACCAGAGCCTGAATGCCCCGGTGTCCGGCTCTCGAATTGAGTTTCGTGATCGTCATGCCCTCGCGGACATAATAAGAGTCCAAACGCTGGTCCGCCCCCCCGCGCTGCAAAAAGACACTCATCACGCCCACTTCGGCTGGCCGTTGCAGCGGATGCAGCCCCACACGCACTCGAACTTCCACCAGCTGATCCGTACTGAAGGCGCTACGCAGCCGCTGCAGATCAGCCGGCTCGAAGGACTCCACGGTCAGCTCGGGAACTTTCGTTTCCCCCAGCAGCCTTGTCGTGCCCACACTGTCCCCGCCGTTCAGACAGCTGCGCACAAATGCGATCGGCGGTGCCACATGCCGCCTCGCACGCTTCTGCCCGTCCCACCTGATCGTCCGGCACCAGTTTTCAAGAGTGCTGGCATTGAGCTTTGCGGGGCCCTGCTGAATGTCGTCGGCACACACTTCCACCTCCAGCTGCCCGCGCATCAGCGGCAGGAAGAAGTGCACGCAAACGGCCTGCAGAATGCGGATTCCTGTAAGCTGTTCGGCGACGCAGGGAACCACCACGGAGAGGCCAGGTTCTGTCGTCCGGGTGAGCTTCCATTCGCGCCGGAAAAGCTCCAGCTCCCCAGGAGACTCGATCGGGCAGGGAACACCACCGCTGTCTTCATCAGCGCACCAGAACCCCTCCGGCATGTACTGCTGGCCGTCAATCGAATGAATGTGCAGCACGGCCTGGCCCATAAGCAAACAACGCTGGTCAGAATGACGAATCGTCAGCCCGAACATGCAGCCCACCCGGCTGGCGGCACGAAAGACGGTCTTGCCCAGACCCCAGCGACCAAGTTCGTCGCCCGTCTTTCCGCTTAAGCCGATGTTTCGCCAGAACCAGAAAAAGTCCTGTTTCCCGGCGGAGTCCTTCGGAGGGTCGTGGCACAGCAGCGGGTCCCCCAACAAACCGCGCGTTCCAAAGTCTTCCACCACCAGAAAGCCGCCCGGCACCTGCGGCAATCCGGCAGCATCAAAGGGCACGTCGTGAACCGCCAGCGGCGCCTGAAGACGACGAAAATAATCGGCCCGACGATCCGCCGCAGGACCGTCTGACTCAGCATGCAGCGCCAGCCGAACTCGAACCGGTCCACCTCCTGTGCCGGCATCGAGCGCATTCTGCAGGATCTCCCGGACAAGCGTATCGGTCCCGGCGTATTCGTGCTCCCCAGCCTGATCGTCCCTGAAGTGCTGACCTTCGTCCGGATCGCGACGGACAGCGGCGGGATCAAGTTTGGCAAACACCCAGCGGGTCATGGCGTTGTGGAGGTTGGGGAATGCTGCAGAGATCGAAAGACAACGTCAGCATACGGAGGGAACAGCCATCGTGCAATCCAGGAGTGCCCGATGCGTTGACCCCATAAGCCGCAGAATGACCGTTCAACCTCGCAGATTTCCTCTCTGCGCCTGCAGCGATTTTGCAGGGAAACGCAGGCCGAAGCTTTCGAACGGCCCCGTCTACCCTACCTCACCGTATTCCAGTCCTGGATCGCCTTCACGCGGGGGACGGGTTGTTCGCGAAGAGCTTCAAGCGCCTGGACGACCGCGTAGCAGCCCGGGAGGGTTGTCACGCAGGGCACGCCGTAGGTGACGGAAGCGGCGCGGATGCGACCTTCGTCGGTGCGGGCTCCCTTGCCGCTGGGAGTGTTGAAGATCAGCTGGATTTCGCCGTTGGCCATCAGATCCAGCAAATTGGGGCGGCCTTCCTGAACCTTGCGAACAATCTCCACTTCGATTCCCGCTTCCTGCAGAACTCGGGCAGTACCGCTGGTGCAGACAATGCGGAAGCCGAGCTGCGTGAGGCGGCGGACGGGTTCGATCATCCGCTGTTTGTGCCCGGCAGCCATGCTGATGAATACGCGGCCGGACGCCGGGAGTTTACAGCCAGCTGCGATCTGAGCTTTTGCGAAGGCAAGCGGGAATTCGTCATCGATACCCATGACTTCGCCGGTGGACCGCATTTCAGGGCCGAGCACAATGTCGACGCCCATAAAGCGATTGAACGGAAACACACTTTCCTTGACTGAAGTGTATTCGGGGATGATTTCCTGAGTGAAATTCTGTTCCTGAAGCGACGTACCCGCCATGATTTTGGCCGCGATTCGTGCGAGCGATCGCCCGATGGCTTTGGAGACGAACGGAGACGTGCGACTGGCGCGGGGATTGACCTCGAGGATGTACACGATGTACTGGTCGCCATCCTGTTTCACTGCGAACTGAATGTTCATCAGTCCGCGAACCTGGAGTGCGGTAGCCAGCGAATGTGTGGCGGCACGGATTTCGTCGAGTACTGGTTTGGCGAGTGAATAGGGGGGGAGGGCGCAGGCGGAGTCGCCGGAGTGCACGCCAGCTTCTTCGATGTGTTCCATCACTCCGCCGATCACCGTGGTGGTACCGTCCGAAACGGCATCGACGTCGACTTCGATGGCATCTTCCAGGAATTTATCGATGAGCACCGGCTTATCGGGCGAAACATCAACGGCTTCCGCCATATAGCGGATGAGGCTTTGTTCGTCGTAGCAGATTTCCATGGCGCGTCCGCCGAGCACATAGCTGGGGCGGACGAGCACGGGGTAGCCGATGCGGGAGGCGACACTGCGAGCCGCTTCGGTGTTGGTAGCGGTACCGTTGGGTGGCTGGTGCAACCCGAGCTGCTCAAGGATGGCCTGGAAACGCTCGCGGTCTTCAGCCGCATCGATCATATCCGGGCTGGTACCGATGATATTTACACCCGCCGCTTCGAGACCACGGGCGAGATTCAGCGGGGTCTGGCCGCCGAACTGAACAATCACCCCGTCCGGCTGCATGCGATCGCAGATGTTGAGCACATCTTCGGTGGTGAGCGGCTCGAAGAACAGGTGATCGGACGTGTCGTAGTCGGTGGAAACGGTCTCCGGGTTGGAATTGACCATAATGCTTTCAATGCCGAGATCGCGAAGCGCGAAGGCGGCCTGGCAGCAACAGTAATCGAATTCAATCCCCTGACCGATGCGGTTCGGGCCGCCGCCCAGAATCATAATGCGGCGAGTCCCCGGAGCCTTTGCCGGGGTTTCGTCTTCGTGTTCGTAGGTGGAGTAATAGTACGGAGTGTAGGCCTCAAACTCCGCCGCACAGGTGTCCACCTGCTTGAAGGTGGCACGGATGTTGAAGGCCAGACGTCGCTGGCGCACGTCCATCTGCGAACAGTCCCACCAGCCGGCAAGCTGGGCATCGGAAAAACCGTCGCGCTTGGCCCGCCAGAGCAGATCGCGGGAAGCGTCCTCGAGCCGGGTTACGGATCGGATTTCCGTTTCGAGCTGCACAAGCTGCTCAAGGTTCCGCAGGAACCATGGATCAATGTCCGTCACCTGATGAATCTGCTCGACGGACATGCCGAATTTCAGAGCATAGCGGAGGTAGAAAATGCGTTCAGCATTGGGGGTGGCAAGCTTGCTGAGAATTTCGTCGCGAGTAGGCTGACGGTCGGTGCCCCAGAGGTCCTTTTTGCCACCGCCGAGTCCAAAATGGCCGATTTCAAGACCACGCAGAGCTTTCTGGAGCGATTCGCGGAACGTACGACCGATCGCCATGGTCTCGCCCACGGACTTCATCTGAACTGTCAGAGTCGGATCAGCCTCCGGAAATTTTTCGAATGTCCACCGAGGAATCTTGGTTACAACGTAGTCTATGGTTGGTTCGAAACAGGCAAGCGTCTCGCGAGTAATGTCGTTGGCGATTTCGTCCAGACGGTAACCCACAGCCAGCTTTGCAGCAATCTTGGCAATCGGAAATCCCGTTGCCTTGGATGCCAGCGCCGATGAACGACTGACGCGGGGATTCATCTCAATCACCACCATCCGACCGTTGTCAGGATTGATGGCAAACTGCACGTTGGAACCACCAGTCTCCACACCAATCACTCGCATTACCGCAATGGTCGCGTCACGCATCCGCTGGTATTCCTTGTCGGACAGCGTCTGTGCCGGAGCAACCGTGATTGAGTCGCCGGTGTGGACACCCATCGGGTCGAAGTTTTCGATGGCGCAGATGATCACCACGTTGTCCGCGTGATCCCGCATCACCTCCATCTCGTATTCCTTCCAGCCGAGAATGGATTCTTCGAGCAGCACTTCGCTGATGGGCGAAAGCGCAAGACCGCGACGGACCTTGTCCTCAAACTCCTCGATATTGTACGCAATTCCACCACCCGTACCCCCCAGTGTGAAACTGGCGCGAATGATGATCGGCAACCCAATCTGCCGCACTGCCTCACGCGCCTCTTCTATCGTGTGCACCGTGAAACTGCGCGGGACGTCCAGGCCAATCGAAATCATCGCCTGCTTGAAAGCATCCCGCTCCTCAGCCCGACGAATCACGTCCTCCCGGGCACCAATCATCTCCACACCGTACTTCGCCAACACACCGTGACGGTGCAGGTCCATCGCCGTGTTCAGCCCCGTCTGGCCACCCAGCGTCGGCAACAACGCGTCAGGACGCTCCCGGCGGATGATCTCCTCAACGTACTGCCACGTTATCGGTTCGATATACGTGCGGTCCGCTGTCTCAGGGTCCGTCATAATGGTCGCCGGGTTGGAATTCACCAGCACCACCTCGTAGCCCTCCTCACGGAGCGCCTTGCAGGCCTGAGTGCCCGAATAGTCGAACTCACAGGCCTGACCAATCACGATGGGACCTGAACCAATAATCAGAATCTTGCGGATGTCGTTGCGGCGTGGCACCGAAAATCGTCCTTCCTGAACCCCAGCATACCCATGGGTAAAAGCGATAGATTCTGCGAAACTGCGCAAAATTTCGATCAGGTTATCGGAATTTTTGCGAGGATCAAGACGACGCGAATTGTGAGACTGAAAGCGGCGGATACGGGAATTCTGCGTTCTCCCACAATCCCCGCCCGCCTACACTTCCGACC